>CAXHAT010000065.1:0-38463 GCA_964014485.1 uncultured Deferribacteres bacterium | reverse complement strand
TAGATTGGTTTCCAGTTGCATCGAATATTGCAATTGAAAATAGAAATGCTTGACCCTCAAAAACGTTTTTCAAGGTCATTCCTGTCCTCGCGCAGGCGGGGACAGGAATGACGCGTAGAGCAAAGCTTTTGGTCAAATGCCATATCATTGGTTAGCCGCGTAACATCAGTCAGTAAGAAAATTGAGAGGCTATATTGGAAAGGATGTTAGCAAAATTGCAGTTTGGGCAGCTGAGCGTAAGCTGACTATTGACAATTGATCCAGGTTTGAATGGAAGGATTTTCTTCCTGTTTTGTGGTGAAATCAGAAAGTGGAAGAAATTTGCCCGAGACGCATAATCTCAGCGCCACTTTTTCTCACCGGCAAGAATTTCAACGCTGAGCGTGTTTTCCGAAGGCGGCAGCGGGCAGCTGTACTCCTTGTTGCCGTAGGCGCAGTTTGGATTATAGGCAAAATTGAAGTCGAGATGGTAAATGTCTGTTTCGTTTTCGTACAAATCGATATATCTTCCGCCGCCGTAGGTTTGTTCGCCAGCGGATTGATCGAGAAACGGGACAAAAAGATGTGAGTTCATTTTTTTTGATAGATCGAGAAACTTATAAACCGAGAGCACTTGGCGCGTTCCGTCAATCTCGAACTCGAATCGACCATAACGAAGGCTTTTTCGCTCCAAACCTCGCGAAGTCAGCATAACTATCGTATCCGGTTGCTCGAAATGAGCCAAAGGTAAGGTGTAACGATACGCCGGTGAAATTGGAAAATAAGGCAGTTTCTCAAACTTTGCCTTATCCGCCGAGAGCAACGGCGATTTGCCGGATTCCCGAAACCAATCGTCCTTTTCTTGTCGATAAGCGGCGACTTTCTCAAAATACGCCACATCCTCATCGTTCACGGGAGGCGGCTGATTTTCACAACTCAAGAAGGCGGTTCCCGCAAAAAGCATCAACAAAAACCAGTTAAATTTCTTACTCATAATTCTTATCACGTCAGACTGTCGAATCCACTTGATTTTCTATAAAAAAACGCTATTTTCCCACTTCCGAAATGCACAACTGTTCGGCTTGTCTTGTCGGCTAAATCTAAACAGATTTCCAGATTTGCAAACTTTCCTCGAATATCAAAATAGCCGAATAAGTTCATCAACGCTGATCAAAAGACCTAAGAGCAATCGCACTGCAAATTTTTTCATTTCCGGCGCTTCATCCTGACTCGACCCACGAAACATCAATTCATCACAGGGTATTCCAATTCGCCGTTCAACTTCCGACTTAAACAGCGGAAGGTTACAGGATAATATCATGAAAATTGGCATCGTCAAAGAAACAAAAATCGAAGAACGTCGGGTTCCCATAACGCCTGCCGGAGTTTACACGCTCGTCCATGAAGGACACGAAGTCATCGTGGAAGAAGGCGCTGGCGTTGGCAGCGGTTTTTCCGATGAAACCTATTTTGTTGTTGGGGCGAAACATGCTGATTCGGCGAGGGAAATCTACGAGAAAGCGGACATTATCGTCAAAGTCATGCCGCCGGACGAATCCGAGGTCGAGTTTATCAGGGAAAACCAGATTATTTTTTCCTTTTTCCAGCTCAGCATGCGCACCGAACGCAGCGTGCGCAAGATTCTCAAAAGAAAAGCGTATTGCTTCGCCACGGATTTGCTCATGCTGCCGGACGGAAGTTTTCCGGTTCTCGTCGCGATGGCGGAAATTGCTGGAAAAATGCTGCCGCAGATTGCCGGGCGTTATCTGGAGACTACTTTGGGTGGACGCGGCATCGTGCTCGGGGGCAGCGCAGGAATTCCGCCGGCGCAAATTGTTATTCTTGGCGCCGGGCATGTGGGCACAAGCGCAGCGCATACTTTTCTTGGCCTGGGTTGTCAGGTGATCGTTTTAGATAACAATCTTGCGGCGCTGCGACGCATTGAGTCCTTGCTTGATCAGCGCGTCATCACCATGATGGCGACGACCTACAATATCGAAAAAACCGGGCGTTTCGCCGACGTGATGGTGGGCGCCGTGCATGTAACCGGAGAGCGGACGCCGCGCATCGTTCCACGCGACGTAGTCATGCAAATGAAGGAAGGCGCGGTGATTATCGATTATTCCATCGACCACGGCGGTTGCTTTGAAACCAGTCGCTCCACAACTTTGAGTGATCCGGTCTACGTCGAACACGGCGTTTTGCATTATTGCGTGCCGAACGTGCTTTCCAGCGTGGCAAGAACAGCCTCGCATGCTCTGAATAATGTAACTTTGGGACTGGTCCTGGACGCCGCGAATTTGGGTTTGACCGAAACTTTGCAGCAGAAGCCCTATTACCAGCACGGCCTGATTTCTTACGACGGCGTTTGTACGCATCAAGGCTTGGCCGACCGCTTGGGAATTGACAGCGTCGTCCCGGCGTCCCTCATCGTTTCACCTTCGAACTAATTAAAATCTCAAGGGCAGGATCATGACAGCACCTAGCATAGATCAATTAGATTTGGCCGGAAAACGCGTACTCATGCGAGTCGATTTCAATGTTCCGCTTAAAAACGGGCAAATCGTCGACGATACGCGCATCCGAGCTGCGTTGCCTTCAATCAACCATGTTTTAGAAACCGGCGGTTCTCTCGTTTTGGCTTCCCATTTAGGGCGCCCTAAAGGCAAACGAAATCCGGAATTTAGCCTGGATCCCGTTGCAAGGCGTCTTGGCGAACTATTAGATAAAGCCGTGCTCATGGCTGCAGACTGCATCGGAGAAGATGCTGAACGACTGGCAAAATCTCTGGAGCCGGGCGACGTGCTCTTACTGGAAAACGTCCGGTTTCATGAAGGCGAAACGACCAACGATTCCGCGTTTGCGCAACAATTGGCGACGATGGGCGAAGTTTATGTGAATGACGCTTTTGGCGCTGCGCATCGCGCACATGCCAGCACGCACGGAGTAACGCAATTCATTGAACATTGCGCGGCGGGTTACTTGATGACGGCGGAACTCAAGGCGTTGGGCAAGCTTTTGCAATACCCGGAACGACCGTTTATCGCCATTTTGGGCGGCGCTAAAATTTCAGGCAAAATTGACGTTATCCAAAACCTGCTGAACCGCGTCAGCGCAATTTTGATCGGCGGCGGCATGACTTATACTTTTCTAAAAGTCAGAGGCATTCCGGTAGGGAAATCGCTGGTTGAAAAAGAACGCTACGACACGGCGCAGGAACTTCTGGATTTTGTCAATTCCGAAAACAACAGAACCGGCGTCAAATTAGAGTTGCCGCGCGATCACATTGTCACGATGAAAATCGACTCTCCGGGCGGCTCTGAAACGCCCGCGATGAGCATCGCAGCCAATCAAATGGGCGTTGACATTGGGCCTCGAACAGTGGAAGAATATGGGGAGATTATTGCGAAAGCAAAGACAATTTTCTGGAACGGGCCCATGGGCGTTTTTGAAAATGAGGCTTTTGCTCACGGCACTTTGTCGATTGCGGAAGCCGTCGCCAAAGCAACGGAGAACGGCGCTTTCAGCGTTGTCGGCGGCGGGGATTCCGTAGCGGCATTGGCAAAGTCCGGCCTGGCGCAGAAAATTTCGCATGTTTCAACCGGCGGCGGCGCTTCGCTGGAATTTATGGCTGGCAAAGCCCTTCCCGGCGTAGAGGCGCTTAGTTCGAAAATATAGCCTGCCGCACATCAGAAGCCGTTTGCGACAACGCCGAGCATTCAAACGTCAATTTCTCGAATTGATCCAGTTCTACAGAATACGCGGCGTTCGACTCAACATTTTTTGCATTACCCCCCGCCTTAATAATCAAACCGTGCGATCCGGCGACAACCGCAGCCTTGCAAAGCGCAGCGAACTCGGCGCTGTCATTCGCGCATTGACTCGGATCAACAATAACCGGCAAATGGCTGAGTTGCTGAAAAGCTGAGACGGCGGCAATATCCAGCGTATTGCGTTTGTACAATCCAAACGTCCGAACGCCGCTTTCACAGAGAATAACATTATAGTTTCCCTGCGACATAATGTGCTCCGCAGAGATGAGCGTCTCTTCCAGAGTCGCCGAAAAACCGCGTTTCAGCACCACGGGCTTTTTTAATTTTCCGATCTCGCCAAGAAGTTCAAAATTTTGTATATTCTGTGCGCCGACCAAAAAAATATCAACGTATTCCGCAGCGGCCGCAACCTTTCGAACGCTGCGGATTTCGCTCATAACGCCTAGCCCAAATTTCTTGCCTGCTTCGTACAAATAACGCCAGCCCTTTTCGCCAAGCCCTTGAAAATCGTGCGGAGAAAAAGATTTGGCGTAGACGTTCCCCAATAAGATTCTGGCGCCAGTCTTTGAAACCGCTTCCGCCGCAGTATTGATTTGATTTTCAGCTTCAATAACGCCGACTCCGGCAATAATAACGATTTCTTCGCCGCCAATTTTTCCGCCGCCAACCTCGACAACGGTATCTTCACGCTTAAAATTTCGACTTGCCAACTTGTACGGCTTTGTAATTCGAACAACTTCTCGAACATCGTCAAGCGCTTCAATCGTTCGCGGGTCAAAATCCGTTTGGTCGCCGATGGCGCCGAGAATCGTCCGTTGCACGCCCGTTGAACGATGCACGTTGAAGTTCATGTCGATTAGCTTCGCGACAACGCGCTGGACGCCTTCTTCGCTGACGCCTGTTTTCATTATCACGACCATTCTATTTCTCCTGAGCTTGGTTTGCTTTTTTCTCAGAAGCCGCTTCTGCAACCATGGCTTCCTTTTCCGCATGACGTGATTCGTCGATGATGCGTTCGAACAATCGACGTACGGCTTGCGGTGATAGCGGGCCGGTCGTCTTCTTGCTGAGGCGTGCGATAATCTCCCTTTCGCGTTTGGGGTCATATAATGCCATTCCGCGCTCGCGCTTGATCATGCCAATCGCGCAACTGTACGAAGCGCGCTCGTTCAACAACGCGAGCAGCCTGGAATCGGCGTCATCGATTTTCTTTCGCCAATCAGCGATTTCCATCTAAAACCTCCTCGTCCGGGTGAACCGGAAATACCCAAAAGCGGCGCTCTCAAAAAAATGTATGATCGGGCAAAACTTTTGAGAATCGCCATGCAAGAAATCATTTGTTGGCGACAAAGTATTGAAAAAAAAATCGCACTTCGAGGGAAAACGCGCCGTCATGTTACAATTCATACTCCAAACCAAAAATCGGCAGCAGCAGCCACTGGAAAATCTGGTCGGGCTTTTGTTCTTGTTCATTCCAAAAATAGGCCGCGACGTTCTTGCGATTGTAGGCGTTCCAAACGCTTAAGTAAGCGGTCAAATTTGAACTTCCCCAGTAAAATCGTCTATCCGCGCGAACGTTTAACGAATGATAATCAGCGAAACGAGCTTCATTGACCCGATTCTCGTCTAATACAGCGCGGCGGCTGGCTTTTGAAGCTGTTAAATTGAGCGGAGTGTACGGCGCTCCTCCCGCGTAAATCCATCGCAAACTCACATCCCATCGCTGATTGGGTTTGTAACCGCCTTCAATTGCTACGAGAACTTTGTTGTCAAAAACGCGATCTCGCCAGGAACCGTCCAGACCACGGTAGCGAGCGCGAAAATATGAAGCGCTGGCCAGACCGTAAAAACCTTGCGCAAGTTTCTTTTGCAGCACGACTTCCACCCCCTGCGACCAGGCCTCGCCCGAGTCGACAAGTCGTTCGTGGTTGAGGAAAAAACCGTGACGGTAAAATATCTCATCCACGAGAAAAAGCGACGGCTGCCCAGGATCGAGCGGGAAGTTGCTGTAATTTTTTCGGTACGCTTCCAGCGTCAGCTTCACGTCCGGGGACAACAAATGACTGATTCCAAATACAAAATGTTTTGCTTCAGGCGTTTTCAACCGCTCGTTGGTTGCGTTTTGAGCCAAAAGCAGCAACGGCAGGGCTTGATGATACGACCCGATTGCGCCATTAAAGGATGTTCGATTCGTCAAGCGCCACGACAAAGCAAGTCTGGGAGAAAGAGAGCTGCTGTTGTTGAAGGAAAAGTGATCCGCGCGTAAGCCCAGGTGTGTTGTGAGATGCGCAAAAGGTTTTGCAGCGTAGTCGAAAAAAACGCCTGTTTTTTGCGCACTCATCTTTTTTTGATGAAGCGCGGCAGCGACTTGCTCTCCAAAAGCGTCAGAATAATCCGCGTATCCAATTTCAAAACTCGACTTCAAATACTTCATATCCAAGCCGAACTCCAATGAGTTCCGACGGTTGATTTGAAAATGGTTTACGTTGCGAAGCTTAAATTCTCGCTCCAAGGAGTGATTGTCCACGACAAGATTTCCGGTGCTGGTTTCACTGAACGATTCGCTGAATTTTGAAGCCGTGTAAGCAAGCGAAGTCTGGGAATAACCCTTCCGCCCCCACAATCCCCGCCAGTTGAAGCCGGTCGTCCTTTCGTAAATATCCTGCGGGCCATAGACGGTCATGTCGTTTTCAATCGCGGTTTCCCGATCCGGGTTGTTGTGGTCGTCTCCCCAGACGCTGACAAGCATTATTTTATGTTTTGGGCTGAGGTCGTAAACAAACTTGCCTTGATAATCGCCGTAGCGCGGGGCTACTGTTGTGCCAATATCGATTGCTTTGACGAGCAGATCAAGATAGCTCCTGCGCGCGGAAAAAAGCCACGCACCCTTCTTATTGAATAACGGGCCTTCCGCTGCGCCGCCAAACCCGGCAAAATTCAGGTCGATCTGGCCTTCAAATTTATCGCGGTCGCCTTCACGGAAGGTCAGGCTCATAATCGATGACAGCCTGTCTCCGTAAGTTGGGGAAAATCCGCCGCCGGAAAAACTGACGTCCTGGATGAACTCAACGTTGACAAGACCGATAGGACCGCCAGAGGAGCCTTGCGTTGGAAAATGATTGATATTCGGAATCTCGATATTGTCGATGTAAAATGCGTTTTCCAGAGGACTGCCGCCGCGCACGATCAGACTGTTGCTCTGGTCATTCACTTTGGCGATGCTCGGCAAGCTCATCAAAATGCGGCTGACGTCTCCCGCTGAGCCCGGCGTGCGACGGATTTCTTCATTGGAAAAATTGACCGCACTCACCGGCTGCGCATCCGTCTTTGCAAAATAACCGGCAAAAACAGTCACGGCGTCCATTTCCATTGCGCTTGCGCGAAGTTCGGCGGTCACAAAAGTCGTGCGTTGAGGTTTCACAATGATGTCAGTTTTAATCAGCGGTTCATACCCCATGTAGCTGAATTTCAGAGAGTAGCCGCCCACCGGCGCTTTGGGGATCAGGAATCGGCCTTCGAGGTCGGTGGCCGCGCCTTTTAATGTGTTGAGCAGGATGACGTTGGCCCCGATGAGCGGCGCTTTTGTCTCCGCGTCCACAAGCTGCCCTCGAATACTTCCGACTTCTTGTCCAAAGCCGACCGAAATTGCGCCCAGGAAAAAGGCCATTCCCAAACATATGCGTTTTGCAAAGCCATCTTTAATTTTCATTCTCAACCACCTCTATTTTCGCTTGCGCATTCAGGTAAATTATTGAATTCACCATGATTTAACCGCGCTCTTCCGCTTTCGGGAATGCGCTGTGTTGTTGCACAAAAATAGAGAATGAATCTAAACAATGCGCTCAAGCCCGTCGGCTCAGACTTCTTTGAAGCGTCGGGGAAGTGCAGACCCGTCGGACTGGTCGTTTAAGACGCTGTGCTTTCAGCAGCTTGTTTGCGATACTGGGATGGGGTTAATTGGGTGTGCTTTTTGAAAATAGCGTTGAAGGATGATTTGGAGCTAAACCCGGCGTCCAACGCAATGGCAAGAACTTTGAGATGTTGTTTTTGGGGGTCGAGCAAATCATTTTTTACGTGCTCTACTCGATAATGATTGACGAAATCAAAGAAGTTTTGCCCAAGCCGCGTATTGATCACTTCGGAAAGGTTGTGGGAAGAAGCTTCGAGCATCTCCGCCAGTTGATTCAACGTTAGATTGCTGTTAGTATACGGACGGCCTTCTTCCATGAGAGCAAGAAGACGTTTGTGGGTTTGTTCAGCCTTTTCTTCAGTAAGCCCGGACTTTTCATATTTTTGTGTTGAAGCGGGCGTTTTTCTTTCCACATCGTCGCTCTGCTGGTCTTCTGAAACTCGATTCATAGAAGCCGCAATTTCCGACGCGGCAAAAACTTCGGATTTGAACAATCCCAAGTAACCCAGCGCGTAAACATAGACGGCGGTCAACGCAGAGCTAAGGGTGAAATTGTTTGAAAAGTCAATCCCGCCTAACAGCAAAACGTTTTCGAGCAAGAAAACGCCCCAAACTCCGCAAGCCATAAAAGTGATGTTGCGGAGCCAGTCGAGCATGATTTTTTCGCTGGAGGAAAATACGTTTTTTGCCCGGCGAGCATATCGATTGAGCGTTACAATGGTCAAAGTCATGTATGCGAAGCCAACTACAAGCAACGCCCAGTTGAAAACAATCGCTTCAATAGACGGCGGCGTGTTGTCGCTTCGAAGCAACGCCAACGCATCCCCAGCGGAGTAATAGAATCGTAGCAGCCCGTAGCATTCGTAGATGATGAAAGGGGAAAAATGCAGCCAGTCTTTTTGGCGAAATTCGCCGCCGTCACGAACCATATATTTGGCGTAAAGGTAGTGCAGCGGCGGAATCAGGTAGCTTACGCCAAGCATCATGAGCGTAAGCAGCGGAAAGGCTTTTGCGTACCCCAACTCAAAAAAAAGCAGATGGAAGAGTAAGATCGAGTAAAGAAAAATGAGGCTGCCAAGAAAGCGGTTGGCAAAAACGGGGCGATGCTTGTGAAAAATCAGAGCCGTCAAGAAAAAGCCTTGCGCGGAAGCGAGAAGCAAAATAATATCGGCGATTTCTATTGACATGCTTCAATTTGGATTTTCAGTCGCAATCGTAAACACGAGCCGATTCAGAGCGATTAAGTCAACCCGCCTGTCTTCAAATCGCGTCCCAAAGCGTATTCAACTTCAAGAACGCCGTTTTTAAGACGGTTGCTTTCGCCCATTCTATCATCGATTCTAACATTTGAAATGATACGATTCACGCCGTCTTCCTTGAGCAAGGCGTCATGGCATTTTTTGAGCAAAAGCATGATCTCGTCCCACTCACCTTCGACGATTGTGCCCATGGAGGTGACTTGGTAATCCAGATCGCTTTTTTCAACAATATCGACCGTTTTGGCAATAAGCTCTTTTTGCTCTTCTCCGGTTCCAACAGCGGTAAAATGAAGTTCAGCTAACATTCGTGACTCGCAACTTTATGTGGATAAGGTCTTGTTTAAAAACCGTCCAATATACCATTCCTGTTGTAGAAATCAAGCGAAATTGGCTAGGCGTTCAGCCTGCTTTTCGCGTTGACATTCCACCACTGAATCAATATATTAGCGCCCTTTAACTTTCAAAATCGCCTGAAAAATTCTTGCCACCAGTGAAATCGCCGCGCCGTGACTCGGTATATTGAACAGACCAAAACGCTCGCCTTCAGCCTAGTCGCAATCTTGCCGCTCATTTTTGTTTACGAATACTTTATACCGCAATTTCATGAGTTGCAATTCATTGAACTCAGGAATACGTCTGAGCTGCTGATCAAAAATTCGCTAGGCTACCTTGGCCTTACCGAGTGGTGGCATTTCGGGCTGATTTATTTGGCTTTTACGGTCATCGTTTTTGTACGGGCGCGGCAAAATTATGAAGCTTTTCCAAACCCGATTTATGTTGGCGGTTTCCTTTTGGAATGCGTAACCTACGCCGTTATTTTTGGCTTTGTCACAAAGTTCATCACAGGATTTTTGCTGTCGTTGCAAACGTTGGCGAATGCCGAAACGCAACGTTATTTGCCGCAATTTTTGTTTGCAATTGCAGCAGGCGTTTATGAAGAAATTCTGTTCCGCCTGTTGTTTTTGGGTTCACTACTCATTTTATTCAACGCTCTTTTGCCGTCAAAAAGGACGGTGCAAATTTCACTGGCGGCGCTGATTTCCGCTGTCGTTTTTTCACTGTACCACTATCCGAGCTTCGAAGTTTTTGAATGGAATTCTTTTACTTATCGGTTTATCGCCGGCGGGATTCTGAGCCTGCTTTATGTGTATCGAGGACTCGCCGTTTCCGTTTACACGCACGCACTATATAACATATTTTTGTTGATCAGGGAATAACGCTTGAAACGCTTTTTCAAAACGCTTTTTATGTTCGCCGTTTTTGTTGCACTCATTTTTGGCGGCGGCAAATGGTTCATTTTTGAGAAACCGGCGACGCAGTTTGACGAGACCGCCCGAGCGGTGATCGTACCGAAAGGCGCAACAATGCGCAGCATCGCAGACAGCCTGATTCGGAACGGTTCGATTTCGAACGAAACGTTATTTTTGGCGGCGGCCAAACTTTCAGGCAAGGAAACAACTCTCAAGGCCGGGAAATTTGAGATTCCCGCCGGAGCCAGCCACTTGGACATTTTGAGAATTCTTGAGGAAGGCGAATCCGTTTCAATCAAAGTCACCGTGCCGGAAGGTTTGACGTCGCGGAAAATTGCCGGCATTCTCGCAGCCGAACTGTCGTTGGATTCAACCAAAATCGCCGCTCTCATTAATGATTCAGTTTTCGTGCGAAACGAAAAATTTGCGGCAACTTCACTCGAAGGATTCCTTTTTCCCGAGACATACCTTTTTCCATGGGGCGTGGATGAAAAGGAATCACTCAAAATTATGCTCGCACAATTCCAGAAAAATTTGCCTGAAAACGCTGAGCGCAAGGCGAAAGAACTCGGATTAAGTTTATACCAAATCTTAACCCTCGCGTCCCTCGTGGAAGGCGAGGCTGTTTTAGATCAAGAGCGTCGAACGATTGCCGCGCTTTATCACAATCGCTTGCGCAAGAACATGCGCCTGGAAGCCGATCCGACGATTCAATTTATCATTCCAGACGGCCCGCGCCGCTTGCTCAATGTTGATTTGCAGATCGATTCGCCGTACAACACCTACAAGTACGCCGGACTGCCCCCGGGCCCGATTAACAATCCAGGCAAAGCTTCAATTGAAGCGGCCTTGAACCCGACGGACGAGCCTTATCTTTTTATGGTTGCAAAGGGCGACGGCTCGCATATTTTTAACGAAACGTACGCAGGACATCGTAAAGCGCACCAGGCTTTCAATGAATACCGCAAGAAAGTGGCGAGGGAAAAGAAAATGAAAAACCAAGGCGCAAACTAGTGCATGCAAATGAACAACTCGACGCACTTCTGGCATCGCTGAATAAAGAGCAAAGGCAGGCAGTTGAAGACGGCGACGGCCCGGTACTTGTTTTGGCTGGTGCGGGCAGTGGAAAAACGCGCGTTTTAATCAATCGCATCGCTTTTTTGCTTTCAAAAGGCTTGGCGACGCCGAATTCTTTCATGGCCGTCACATTTACCAACAAAGCGGCTGGAGAAATGCGAGAGCGTTTGGGAAGCGCATCCTCGCAAGATTTTCGCTTTTCGTGGATCGGCACTTTCCACAGTCTGGGTGCACGGATTTTGCGCCGCGACGGCCATTATCTGGAATTGGATCGTTCGTTCAATATTTATGACACGGACGACAAAGCCAAATGTATCGAACTCATTTTCGCAGAACAAAAAATCGATAAGAAATTTGTCGAGCCAAAGTATGTGAGCTATCGCATCGGCAACGCGAAAAACGCTTTTGTTTTTCCTGAAGAATTCAAAGCATCCGTCCAAAACGAGCGCGACGATGCGACGGCGTTTATATATGAAAAATACCAAGAAATGCTGCTGCAAAACAACGCCGTCGACTTCGACGACCTGCTGATGCTGCCCGTGGTGCTGTTCAAACAATTCCCCGAAGCGTTGGAAAAGTATCAGAGCCAGTTGCAGCACATACTCGTTGATGAATTTCAGGACACGAATCGCGCACAGTATATGCTTTTGCAACTGTTGGCCGCCAAATCGAAAAACTTGTTCGTCGTCGGGGATGACGACCAATCGATTTATCGTTGGCGGGGCGCCGATATTCGCAATATTCTGGAGTTTGGCAAGGATTACTCAGAGCACAAAGTCTTCAGACTGGAGCAGAACTATCGCTCGACACAGAATATTCTAAACGCCGCCCATTCCGTCATCGTCAACAATCACGGACGGCATAGTAAACAACTATGGACGGAGCACCACTCCGGCTCCAAGGTTCAAGTTGTCAAATCGAATACGGATTTGGAAGAAGCGCAATTAATCGCCGCAAAAGTTCAGGCGGAAATGCTTGCCGAATCGTCGCGAAATTTTCGTGATTTTGCCGTTCTCTACCGTACGAACGCCCAAAGCCGGGTGCTGGAAGAAGCGATGCGGCGCAATAACATCGCCTACGTTATCGTTGGCGGCATGAAGTTTTATGAGCGCAAGGAGATCAAAGATATTTTGGCGTATCTGCGCCTCGTCGCCAATCCTGTCGATACGATCAGCTTGCGCCGAATCATTAACTATCCGCTGCGCGGCGTCGGAGAAGCGTCGCTGCAAAAAATCCAGGCCTTCGCCGTTGAGAAAAAGTTGTCGTTCTTTGACGCGTTGGCAAAAGTAGACGAAGTTTCGAATCTTGGCGCTCGCGTCAAGAATTCCGTGAAAAAATTTCATGCCCTGATCAACAAATACATCACCATCCGGGAAGAAATCTCGGTGACGGAACTGGCAAATTCTCTAATTGAAGAAACCGGTATTTTGCAAAAATTTAAGGCCGAAGCAACGCCGGACGCGCAAGCGCGAGTAGATAACATTCGCGAACTGATGAACGCCGTTCACGAATATGCGCAAATAACGCCGGACGCGTCGCTCAATGGTTTCCTGGAACAAATATCTCTCGTCACGGACATTGATCGTTGGGAAGACAAGCAGAATGCAGTCACAATGATGACGCTCCACAGTGCGAAAGGCCTGGAATTTGACGTTGTTTTTATGGCGGGTTTAGAAGAAGGCCTTTTTCCGCTCTCCCGCAGTTATGACAACCGCGATGATTTGGAAGAAGAGCGCCGACTTTTTTACGTCGGCACGACGAGAGCGAAACAAAAACTCTACATTACCTGGTCGGCGGCGCGGCGCAGGTATCGCGATTTCATTCGTTCAATCAAATCGCGTTTTGTTGAAGAACTTGACCCTGATTTTGTAGATTTTTCTGAGATGAGTCCGTCGCCAAGTTATCGATCAAGCTACTCGAGATCAAGTTCCTGGAGTAACGAGAACAGCTTTGCGCAGCGAACACCGGACTATGAAAATGAATCGCAGGAGCCAAGATTTATCCAAAGCGGGACGCGCGTCAAACACAAGCTTTTCGGCGTTGGTCGCGTCATTTCCGTGAATGGTCACGGCGGTGACGCTAAATTGCGCGTTCAATTCCACACTGGCGAAGTGAAAACATTAGTGGTGCAATATGCAAATTTGCAGATTTTATAAAACGCCCTTCATTGTCAAGCTGAAAACATCCTTTTTGACTTCATATCTAAAATTGCAAGAATGTTTCTACCTGGCGATCAAAAGGGATTCCATCAGAAGGACGAATCGGAAGGTTTCCTGTGGGCTTTTCAAAATACTAATTACTGTTTACTTATCACTCAGCCTCTCCCCCGCCCTGGCCCAAAACCAAAGTCAAGCCGACGAAGATTTTACCTACGCCGAAAAGCTTGCCAACGACGGTTATTACGATTTAAGCAACGCGCAATTTGAGCAATTCCTGCAAAAGTATCCCGGCGAACGACGGGCGGCGGAAGCTTTGCGGCGCATAGGCGAGGGATGGTTCAAACTCGAAAGATACGAAAAGAGCAGGCAGACTTACGAAAAACTACTCTTGCGCTTCGGCGCTTCGCCGCAGGCCTTCGATGCTTTGTTTCAAATCGCCGCCTGCTTTGAAAAACAAGATTCTTTGGAACAGGCCGCTCGAAATTACGAACGTTTCGCCCTGATCCACGATTCAACCCCACAAGCCGCGGAAGCCCTGATGCGCGCCGGAACCTTGCAACTTTCCATTGATCGGATTCATGGCCGCAAATTGCTTTTTGACGCTGTAGATAAATACGCCAGAAGCGAAGACGTTGTCGCTCAGGCGCAAATTATTCTCCTGCGGGATTTTATTCGGACGGAAGAATACAATCGCGCTTTCAGACTGTCCGAACAATTTCTCCGCAGATTTCCTGAATCAGTTGCCGGTGCGGATGTTTTTCTGGCCAGGGCGGAGCTTCACCAAGCGCTTGGGCAATACCAAAAAGCGCAGGAGACGTTGACGGAAATTGAGCGAAAATTTAAGGGCCAAGAGACGGCGGTCATTGCAGCATTACGCTCTGGAAATCTTTTTAGCAGGATCGGCGACCACAACCAGGCGCTCTCACAATTTTCAAAAGTCATCAATTCAAGCAATGATTCTCTTGCGGCAATCGCGAGCTTCCAACAGGCAAGAACTCATTTGGAAGCCAATCAATTTACGGAAGCTTTGAGCGTTCTTGCGAATGCCCCCAACTCTGGCAGCATTCGCCCGGAGCACTTGTTGATGACAGCGCAAATTCGCGCCCAACTCCGCGACTATTCGAGCGCTCTGGCCGGATTTGAACGTGTGGCCTCATTGACAAAAAACAAGGATGATTCACTCTTTGCGCTGGCATGTCTGGAAGGCGCCAAATCAGCGGCCAAGGCGGGAAACGCAGCGCAAGCGCTTAATCTTACCCGTCGCGCTCTTAAAAACTCTCCCGCTCCGTCATTAGAGAAAAAGCTGCATCTCACCCAGGCGGATGTTTATTTTGAGCTTTATGAAGACGCCGCCCGCGCAACGCGACTTTACGGCGATTTTATCGACGAACATTCTGATTTTGTAAAAATTGACGAAGTGCAATGCAAGCTGGCGCTGGCTTACGAAAAACTTCAAAGTTGGAAACTGGCCTTGGCCGAATGGCGTCGCTTGCAGAGCAACTATCCCGCGAGCGAATATTTTGAGACGGCCAAAAATCACATCGAACTGATCGAAAAATACTACACGCCAGATTATGCTCGACTTGCGGCTGCATGGGATGACCTAGGACGAAACGGCGGCATGGACAACAACCTTTTGCGCGAAGCCAGACTCAATTTTCATTTCAAAAAATATGACCGGGTCATTCCGCTTTTGCGGCAAGCGATGGCCAGCGCTACAGAATCCGGTTCGCGTGCGCAAGCCTGGACGCTTTTAGGGCAGTCGTACTTCGTGCTCGGCGATATGGCTCGACTCGAAAATCGCGACGAAGCAAAAACCTGGTACGACTCCGCCGCCGTCACGCTTAACTACGTCAAAAATACGCTTGAAGCTGGGCGCACACACCCACAGATAGATTTGATGCTCGGTTATATTGCACTGCGAGACATTCGGCAAAACTTCAGTTTTCTTGATTCACTTTCCGCCGCCTATGCTTCTCAGCCGGCGTTTTCGCCAATTCATGTCAACGTCTTTGAAACGCACGTTGCCAATGCGTCTCCGGCAGACAGCCTGCGATTTGGGGGAATCGCGCAACGACTCTCCACGTTCCGCGCCGTTGCACAACCGGCTTACAAAAACGCCGCCGCGCTACTGCAAGCCAAACTCGGCTTGAGCTTTGCGGACACGGTTTCAGCGATGGCGATTTTGGATGAAGTGCGGCAGTCTCCACAACGAAATCCTGCGCAATTTGAGGCGAATCTACTCGCTGCAAAAATCCACTCACGACAAGGCCGACTCAACGAAGCTTTTTCGCTTTTAAATGAGATTCGCACCAAAGCCAGATACAGCACATTCGCCGAGGACGCACTGGCCGAAATGGCAAAAATTAGCTTCGCGCAAGGCAGATTTGAAGACACGGTCAATTTTATTCAGGAAATGCGTGATCGGCGAGCGGGCGTTTCAGATTTATTGTCCCCCAAGCTCCCGGCGGAACCGCAGTTTCTCTTGGGACGCGCTTTTGAAAGTCGGGATATGCCGCCGAAAGCAATCGCCGGTTATTTGGACTTTGTTCGCGATCACGGCGAGCATGAAAAAAGGACGGAAGCTTTGCTTGCATTGGGCAAGTTGTCGGTTAAAATACAAGCATTTGGGCTGGCGCAGAGCTTCTTCGGTGACGTCATCAAACGCAGCGGCGAGAAAAGCAGACAAGGAATCGCAGCCAAATTCGGTTTGGCGGAAATGGCATTCGATTTTGGCGATTTCAAGGAAGCCTCTCGACTGGCGGCGGAAATCGTTGTTCACGGCGATCCAGCGACGGAGCGTCCGCGTGCTGAAAAAATACGAATTATCGCCAATTTGCGTTTGGGAAATATTTCTGGCATGAACAACTCCGTCAAAAATTTTAAAAGGAACTACAAAGACGATGAAGCCATTGCCGAGATTGAATACGAAGTTGGCTCGGCTTACGTCCGACAGAAAAATTTTCGTCAGGCCGAGCGTTCTTTCAAGGAAGTGCAGAAAAAATACAAAGGGACAAGTTTTGCTATTCGGGGAGATTTCGGCCTGGGCAACGCTCTGCTCGTGCAAAACAAAATGGATGACGCCCTGAAAGCCCTAACGTCCATTCCTCAAAAATATCCCGACGATCCCTTTCTGCGCGTGGTTTACTACAATCTGGGACGGTTCTACAAAGAACAGCGCCAGTTAAACAACGCGGCTCAGGCGTTTAAAAAAGCCATCGAAGATTCAATTTTCGACGCGACTCATCGCGAAAGCGTTCTAGAACTTGCAGAGCTTTACGAAGAATGGGGTTTTCACGACGTTTCGCTCAAGTACTACCGCGACTTTCTTGATTTTTCTTTAGAGGCGGAACAGAGCATCCGCATCAATATTGCTATCGGGCGACAGTTGCGCAATCTTCGCCGTCACGAGGACGCTGTGGCGCATTATCGCAGGCTCAAGCCGCTCACTCACGGCGAAGACGCGATTGAGATTCAGTATTATATTGGCGAGGCTTTTTTTGAGAGCGAAAAATATGAGCAAGCGATTTCTGAACTGCTGAAAATCAGGTATTCAGACGTTGACACCAGACAGCCCTGGCGCGTTACGGCGATTTTCAAAGCCGGACAAAGCTACGCCGCTTTGAACAATTTTCAGCGTGCGCGCGAAATGTATGACCTCGTTGTCCGCCTGGACGGCAGTGCTGGAACGTTCGGCAAATTCGCCGCCCAAAGAATCAAGGAAATCGACCAAGCACTCTCTGAAAAAACGGCCAACCTCAACAAGAGCTGAGTTCTCAAACTATTCCCCCCACAAGTGTCTTTCCGGAAGAATCTATTTTGCTTAACCCTTGAAACAAGTGAAGTTTTCAAGATTATCCCGGCGTTTCTTCAGGTTTTCGTCGTTCCTTCAACTCTGGGATATGACGTGCGAAGGTCAAAAAAGCCGTGTGCGCAACCATGCGCATTTTCGGGCGAACGCTGACTTCGTCCACCTTCCACTCTCGCACCAGCGATTCCATTGTTTGAATGCGCGAATAGACTTTTAATTGCAGAATCTTTTTCACAAATGCGTCCACCTGCCGAATCGTTGGCGAATACGAGCAGATGACGGCGCCGGAGCGCAGGTGCGGCGTGGCGGTTTCAATCGCTTGCCAAGGTTCAGGAACGTCAAGCACGAGGCGGTCGACGTTTTCGTCATCGAAAGTCTCGTAAATGTCGATATTTTTGATGGTGTGATTAGGGCGCTCGCCAATGAAATTATCCAGATTTTTATTGGCGTTGTTCATAAAATCTTCGCGGATTTCATAACTGGTGACCTTGCCGTTTTCCCCAACGGCGCGCAGCAGCGCCGAAGTCAATGCGCCGGAACCAAGCCCGCATTCGACAACATTCGCTCCCGGGTAAATATCTCCCCAAACCAAAATCGTCGCGATGTCTTTCGGGTAAATCACCTGTGCGCCGCGCCGCATTAGGCGCACGTTCTCGCCAATCGTTGGACGGAAAATCTGAAACGGCAAGCTGCGCTGCG
Source organism: uncultured Deferribacteres bacterium (assembly GCA_964014485.1). Classification (GTDB taxonomy): domain Bacteria; phylum Zhuqueibacterota; class Zhuqueibacteria; order Zhuqueibacterales; family Geothermadaptataceae; genus CAXHAT01. The sequence continues at coordinate 20,546 of CAXHAT010000065.1, read as the reverse complement.
ATTTCATGATAAAACCTTCCATCCGCCCAATTATTTCATCATGCGGCAACATGTCGCCGCGAATGTTTTTGATTTTTCCTTCCTCAAGAACGTCGTAGTATTCGCGAAATTTTCGGTCGATAAAAAGGACGGGATCCCCGGGTTGGAAAGCGATGGACAGGTTTTTCATGACGACTGAGTAACTACGCCTTGTTTAAATTTGAAATGTATAATCTCGCTTGCATCAAGCGCTTTTTGAATGAGTCCGTCGATATCAAGGTCAATCTCTTGTTCGCGCACCAGATTGACGCGCGCATTCGTCTCGGGATTCTTGGGGACAAACAATGAACAACAATCATCATACGGCTCTATGGAAACGTCAAAAGTGCCGATTCTTTTGGCAAGATTGATGATGTCCTGCTTGTCTTCGCCAGCCAAAGGACGCAAAACCGGCAATCGCGTGACTTCGTTGATCGCAAACATGTTCGGCAGCGTCTGGGACGCAACCTGTCCGACATTGTCGCCGGTAACGAGGGCGAAAGCGTTCTCTCGTTTTGCGATTTTCTCGGCAATGCGCAGCATCATTCTACGGTACAGGATAACGCGATATTTCCCTTCCGCCGTACTGGTAATATGCTGTTGAATATCGAGAAACGGTACGATGTAGAGCTTGGAGCGATATTGATATTCGGTGAGCAGTTCCGTCAATCGCTTGGTGTTGGTAATCGAGGCGTTGCTTGTGTATGGCGCGCTGTGAAAATGCACAAACGTTGTTCGCACGCCGCGGCGAATCAATTTCCAGGAAGCGACCGGTGAATCTATGCCAGAGGAAAGCAATGAGACGGCGCGGCTGCTGGAGCCTACTGGCAATCCGCCCATACCGTCGATTTTCCCGCAATAAATCAGCGCGCTTTTGTCATAAATTTCAATATGTACCGTCATTTCCGGATTTTTCAAATCGACCCGGGCGGATACATGCTGCTGAATTTTGGCGCCGATTCTCGTATTGATTTCGACTGAAGTCAGCGGAAAAGTTTTTTGGGTTCGTCGCGCGCGAACGCAGAAACTTTCGAAGGTCAAGCCTTTGACAAGTGAAACGGCGATTTCCGCCATTTCATCAACTTCCTGGCCTGAAAGAACGGCTGGCGCAAAATAGGCGATCCCGCATACTTTTTTCAGCGCCGCAATCACCTCGTCGATCTTGGCGGACGGCTCAAGATGCGCCACGATGCGTCCGCGTAACAATTCAATTCGCGCAACGCCCAAGTGCGCGGCGGCGATTGTCATGCTATTCTTGAGCTGGCGTTCGAAAAAAGAGCGGTTATCCCCTTTCAGCGCAATCTCGTGATAATGAACAATGATGCAGTTTGGTTTCATATTCTGAAAACTAAAGATCAGGGGTGAGTATTCTCAGGCAATCTTGAGAGAATAAATTCGTAAAATTGTTCCGCCATTTTCAAAGCTTCACTGAATTGCGTTCCCGATGGTTCAAGTACGTCATCAGGATAGCGGAATTCAGTGGCGTAAGGCGTGAGTAATTCAGCAGCATCCATTAATTCGGAAAACTCTGTGTCGATCTTTGCCGCCATATCAATCATCGGTCTCAAATCGTGCGTTTTCTCAAACCTTTGATTATGATAAACAAGAAATCCTTTGATCGATTTTTCAGCGGCTTGTTGGCAATGATAAATGGCAGTATCAAGAAAAGGGTCTGGTCCTTTTGACAACTTATGCGCAGTTCCCAGATCGTGTTGCGCTTTAATGAACCATGCTTTGACGAGTTCGATCTGTACTTTTTTCATATAAGATAGTTCCTCGCTCCAAAACTTCAGCCACCAACGAAGCATAAACCTGACGGTGACGCTCGACTTCCGCTCGCGTTCTCACGAGAATATCCATAGGGACAATTATGTCGCGCAAACAACGATATGCACGTGTTGCTCTTTGGGGTCGAGGCTCATCGCTTTGAGGAACAATGACCAATAAATCCAGATCACTGTTTTCATCCGGCTCCCCCCATGCATGAGAACCAAAAAGGATGATTTGATCCGGCTCAAACTCAGCCGCTAAACGCTGCGTGATCTTGTTGAGCAATTGTTTTGAAACGGTTTTCATGACGATAATGCTTTCAGCGAAGCGAGCAGAAGATCATAGAAATTTTTTACGGTTGGAATGTTGACGCGTTCGTCGGGAGAATGCGGGAATTCAATTTCCGGCCCGATGGAAATCATGTCCATCCCGGGATATTTTTCGCCGATGATGCCGCATTCCAAACCGGCATGGACGGCGAGGACTTCCGGGTCTTTGCCAGCCATGTTTTTATGCACGCCACGCATAATGTCTAACAAATCGGACTTGAGGTCGGGCTTCCAGCCGGGATAGGCGTTATTTTCTTCAACCTCGGCCTCAACCAACGACGCCAGGGCGCGAATACGGCGACGCGTCCCTTCCAGAGCGGTTGCGACGGAGCTGCGCGTGCTCATCAAAACGCGAAAAGCGCCGTCCTGCGATTTGGCTGCGGCAAGGTTGGTGCTGGTTTCGACCAAGTCGGAAATGTCATAACTCATCGATAGAACCCCGTGCGGCAGTCCATTCACCAAGCCCAACACTTTTTGCGTCGCTGCGTCATCCCAGACTGTGTCAACCGTATCACTTTCAGCAATTTCAAAAACCATCCCAGGTTCGGCGGGCGCGAATTCAGTGCGAACGTTTTCAAACTCAGCGTCCAGCAGTTTCTGCAGCGCCGCGATATTTTCCTGCGAAACCGCTAACACCGCAAACGCTTCGCGCGGAATGGCGTTGTGCTTGTCACCGCCTTCGAGGCGAGCTAACAAGAACGGCGCGTCCAGGTAACCGGTGTGGAGAATTCGAGCCAAAAGCTTGACGGCGTTGCCGCGCTGTAAATGAATGTCACAGCCTGAGTGACCACCTTTTAAACCGATCAATTTAAGTTCAAAACAGACAAAACCGTTTGGCAAGGCCGTCGTTGAAACAGGCAAGGTCAGGTTGGTGTCGCCTCCACCGGCGCACCCGACGTAAAATGCGCCTTCTTCTTCTGTGTCCAGATTAATCAAGCGCCTTCCTTCGAGCATATCGTCCGCCAATTCAGCGGCGCCGGTCAAGCCGGTTTCTTCGTCTATGGTGAACAATAATTCCAGCGGGCCGTGCTCGACATTCGTTTCGTCCATCAACGCAAGCATGGCCGCAACGCCGATTCCGTTGTCTGAGCCAAGCGTCGTGCCGGTCGCTTTCAGATAATCGCCGTCTCGTTGCGGGAGAATCGGATCTTTGTCAAAATCGTGTTCAACGTCCGAGTTTTTCTCGTTGACCATGTCCAGATGCGCTTGCAAAACCGTGACTGGCGCATCTTCGCGCCCGCCTGTTCCAGGCTTGATGACGACGACGTTCCCGGCTGCGTCAACTTTGTATCTGAAGCCGTGCTTTTTCGCCTGCTCAACGACGTATTCGCGCATTTGTTCTTCCTGCTTTGAACCGCGCGGAATCGTCAAAATTTTGTCGAAATGCCGCCAAAGAATTTTAGGTTCTAAATCGGCTACAAAAGTCATAATTTTATCTCCATTTATGAGGCTCATTTCCACAAATCATATGTATCATCTCGAAGCTGATCTTCGATTCATTCGTTTCAAACTCTGAAGCGTTTAACCGCCCGTCCATAAAGAACTTGTCATCCAAACAAACGGCGAATTCGCGCCAAACATATCGCTTGCACAGCCATGAATCAAGCAAAACTTTTTATTGCGCCTTTCCGCTTGCAAGTTTTTATAATAGTTGTCATACTTGTCGCCTTTCTTTAGTCCAAAACGCTCGAATAACCAAGCTGGAAATGCCCGAAAACTTTGACACATTTTCTTCCGATTTTATCCGGCAAGCTGAAGCGCTGGCTGGAAGCCCAATCATTCCCGCTACACTAGCAGCGCTTTTTAGCGTCGGGCTGTTTCTCGCTTTAATTTGGCTGAAAAAACAACCGCAAGCCTCCTTTTTTCATCTGGCACTCTGCCAAATTAGCTACCTGCTGCTTTTGTATTTTTATGCACCAAGCGAACGCATCGAAACAACAAGTTTTCTCGTCATTGCGTTGCATGCCGCTCTCTTTGCCTGGTTGATTTTCGCGCCTTTAGATTATGGGCGCGCCACAAACGAGCAGCGTTTTAAAGACGTTTTTCGCAAACGTATCCTATGGCTTTTTGTCAGCATAATGCTGGTGGGGGGCGGCGGGCTTGCTGATTTCTTTTACCATCAGGAAAGTATATCAGTCGGCTTGGAATCGCCTTCCAATATTGACGGCGACGGCTTTGCTTCAACGCAAAATCCCGCTGCCGGACTGCTGGACAATTTGCCCTTTGAACTGCATTTTCTTGTCTGGGGGTTCAGTTTTGCAACCATCTTTGCCATTGCAGCGATCGCAATCACGCCGAAATTTAAAAAAGCTTTCGACGAAGGGCTCGCGTTTGCCTTTGTCGTCTTCAGCTTCGTCGGGGTTTCCTATCTCCACAATTTTACGTCATCTCCGCTCGCCTTGCTTTCCGCTCTGCCCGGCGCGGGTTTTTTGATCATTTTTACGCTGCTCTACCACAACCGCTTTGTTCACAATGAGACGGAGCTTCGGGAAGGGTTGCTTGAGCAGAATCAAGCGCTGCACGAAAAACAGCAAACGCACGAAAACATCCTTTCGCACATGCGTGAAGCGGTGCTGCACCTGGATCGCGATGAAAAGATTCTTTTCGCCAACGCGGCATTTGAAAATTTAACCGGATTGGACCGGATCGATATTCAAGGCAAAAATTTTCGCGCCGTAGTCGGCAAAACATTCTACGACGCCTTGGCGCGTGCCTTAAACGACGCCAAAAGCGGACGAGAATCCGTGTTCGAAATCATGCTCCACCGCCCGAACGTCGGCGATGTTGGTTTGAACGTGCGCGCAAAACCGCTGCTTGATCATCGCCAAAAAGTCGAAGGCGCGCACTTTGGCTTTCTCGATTTGACTGAGCAAATTGAACGGCAAGGCAATCTTTCCGCCAACATCGATCAACAAGAAAAGGATTTGCAGCTTTTTCGCACGGCGCTGAACAAAATTGAAGACGGCATGGTGATCACTGAAGCGGACTGCCGAATTGTGTTTGTGAACGGCGCGTTCTGCAGAATCACAGGCCATCGCACCGCTGATCTTGTCGGGCGAAGCACCAGCGTTTATCGGCTTGAGACCAAGATGGAACGTGAAGCGATCAAAGTGCTTCAACAAGGCAAGGTTTGGCAAGGCGCTTTTAAAAATCGCAGTCGCGACGGTAATGAATTCGTCGTCGATGTTTACGCCGCGCCAATTAGCTTGCGAGGCGAATCGCCGCTGCACTATCTCTGGGTTGAACGCGACGCATCCGAGCGTCTCAACAATGCAAAAACCAGAGAGCGTTTTCGGGCCAAAATCGCTGATAGAAAATCGGCTTTAGAGGAAACGCTTGAAGAACAAATATCTATACTGGGGGCGTTGCAAACCGGGATTATCTTTGTCTCGCCGCAAGGGGAGTGTCGTTTTTTAAATGATGACGCGTCCACGATTTTGGGATTTTCGTCGAGCAATATCTCGCTAAAGAATTTGCCCGTTTTCGTTTCCGATCTTTTGCGGTTGGAATCCAACCATAGCGGCAAGCTGCACTCGGAAGCGCACGAGTTTGTCGACGATTTCCTCCGCCCGGACGGCGTAAAAAAGCACCTGCGCTGGCGCGCCACGCCGGCGACGAGAAGAGACGGTGAATTTATTGGGGTCGTGCTCCAAGCGTTTGATTTGACGGCGCAAAAACACGAAGCGGAAAAATTGAAAACGCTCGAACGCCAGGCGGTTTCCGGCAAAACTCAAGGCGCGTCCGTGCAAAGCGAAAGCGATTCGCTGCAAAAAATTATCAACCTGGCGGAGACAGTCCATTCTAACATTTCTTTTAACGAAAAAATTCAGACGATACTGCGCACTTCCGCCGCCGTCGGTTGGCCTCGGCTGATTGTGTATGAAAAACCGCCTGAACAAAACGCTTACTTTTCTCTTGACGCGCGAGGCTTCAGCTCGGAAATCAAGACGCGAACGCTCAGGGTTGAGGCTGAAGACATCGAACAGTATTTTCAAACCAGATACGCAATCGGCGACGCTTTTTTTCTGCAAAAAGCGAAAAACGGCGCGGCGCGTCTGTGGGATTTTTGGCCAGGCAAACAACTCAAGCCAACGGCAAAAGGTGATTGGTCTGCGCATGATTTCCTGATTTTTCCATTGCAACAAAACGATGAGCAAATAGGCTTGCTGCTTTTCGGCGCGCCGGCTCATGGGCAAATTCCAGTAAAAACTTCAATTGAAATCCTGGAAAAGTTGGCGACCCAGGCGGCGCATGCGATCCAGCAAAAGCGATTCAAGCAGCAAATAAAAACAACGCGAGAGCGCGACGACCTGTTGGCAATGGTCAGCAGAATGGAGCGTTTGGACGTGACGCCGGATCGTGAGATCAAGAGTTTCCTCAATCGCGGCAAACGCGTGCTTCAGTGCGAAATCGGGATAATTGTTTACGGCGAACCGCCCGTCGGAGCAAGTACGTGCGCGGATAAAGCAAAACGCGAAAAAGCTGACATGCTCAACCAGGCGCAGATCGAAAAAATTCTCGCCTGCGAAAAATCAATCATTCCGTCCGGAGGCGCGAAAATCGTCTCATTGCACAGTGCGGAGTCGCCTTTTGTAACGGCTTTGGGGTTGCCGCCGATTCGCAAAAATCCAGTCGAAGTTGTCGTCGCGCGGCTTGTTTTGAATCGGAAAAAATACGGCTTCATCTATTGCTGGTCAGCGGACAAATCATCTTACACCAAGGAGTTTTGCAGCTATTTCACTGAAATCGCGGCTCGGATTTCCTTCGTGCTCGAGAATACGCGCATCTTTTCAGAAACCGAGAGTAAGGCTCACGAGCTCGAGAAAGCGAATCGCCACATTTCTGAATTTCTTTCCAACGTTTCACACGAATTGCGCACGCCTCTCAACGTCATTCTGCGATATGTCGAATTGCTTCGCGAGCGAAAAGGCGTTGCGGAAAATGACCGTTTGCGCTACTTGCAGACGATTCGGATCAGCGGCGACAACCTCTTGGGACTGATCAACGATTTGCTGGACATGAGCAAAATTGAGGCGGGGAAATTCGAACCTTCACCGGAAGCTTTTTCTCCGCGTGAAATCATCCAGGCGACGGAAGACGCGATTCGACCGCTGTGCGAGAAAAGCGGGCTGAAGCTGCGCGTTGCGGTTGACGCTTCCATCCCGCCTTACATCGTTACGGACAGAAGCATGTTGTCGCGCGCATTGCTAAATCTTGCTCGCAACGCGCAAAAATTCACCCCTTCCGGCGTTGTTGAAATCACCGCCAAATTCGTCGGAAACAAAGTCCTGAAACTACAGGTGGCGGACACCGGGGTCGGCATTCCGAAAGATAAGTTTGACGAAATCTTTGAACCTTTTCAACAGGCTGATCGCACGGCGTCTCGACAGTTTGAAGGCACCGGGCTCGGGCTGCCGATTTCGCGCAAAATGGTTGAACTTCTGGGCGGGAAATTGAATTTAAAAAGCAGAGTCGGCGTCGGGACGACATTTACAATTGAACTTCCGGTCAAGGCTCTGAAACGCAAGCCGCGAGCGAAAGGGACAAAATCCGCCGTCACGCCAAAGCCGAAAGCGCGAAAGAAGAAGGCGCACATCCTGCTGGTGGACGATAATCGGAGTACTGAAGAAGCGATGCGCTTTTTTATTGAAAATGAAGGATTTAAAGTCGACTTTGCATACGACGGCCCGTCCGCCGTTTCGATGGCGCACAAGCTAAGACCCGACTTGATTTTTCTGGATATTATGATGCCCGGCATGGACGGCTACGAAGTTGTGCGCACCTTGAAAGCGCAAAAACAATTGAAGGAAATTCCCGTCATCGCGCTCACGGCGCACGCCATGGCGGAAGAGCGCAGAAAAGCCAAAGCCGCCGGGTACGATGATTTTCTTTCCAAGCCTTTTGAAATGAAGGCTTTTTGGCAAATGACGGCAACGCATTTAAAATAGTCGGGAGTGCGAAGCTTGCTTTGCGATTCTTCGGCTCGAAACTGGAATTTCTTGCACAATCGCGTTACCAATCCGAAGTTTGGTAACGAGCCATAAAAATAGCGATGGAGAATGAAAAGGAATGTTGGGAAAAAAGAAGACGGCGGGAAACGACGCAGCCCTTCGCAAGCTGATTCACGATCTTCGCGACAGCTATCACGCGGCAAGCATGAACGCGGAAGCGTCGAACCTTATCGCGCAAAAGTTTACCACAAAAGAAGGCAAGATGCTGCAAAGCCAGCTTAAATCGCTGCAAGGCAACTTACAGAAATTCCAGAAACGGCTTGAAAAGCTCTCCGATGCGCTGAAATAACCTGAAGGAATCGATCATGCTTAAAGGACGTATCCTGATCTGCGACGACGAAGAATCCGTACTTGACTCTCTCGAAATTATCCTTTCCAGCGACGGCAATTATCAGATTAAAACGTTCAAAACCGGTGAAAGCGCACTCAAGGCTTTGCGCGGAAACAAGTTTGACGTCGCGTTGCTTGATTTGCACCTGGACGACATTGACGGTCTCTCCGTTTTTCGCCAAATGCGCCGGGAGGGCGTTGCAACGGAGACGGTGTTTATCACTGGCGACAGTTCCGTCGACACTGCTGTTGAGGCGATGAAGCTTGGCGCTTACGATTATTGCATTAAGCCGGTGAAAGGCGCGGACTTGACGCGCATCGTTGCGCACGCCTGCGAAAAAGCCGCCCTGGCGAGAAAAAACGCTGACCTTGAAAATCGTCTGGAGAGTTTAACGCGCTATCAAGATTTGATCGGCAAGTCGGAAGTCATGCAGGATCTTTTTCGAACATTGGAAGCCGTTGCCGGAAGCGATGCGAGCGTACTGATTACAGGAGACAGCGGCACGGGCAAAGAATTGGTCGCTAACGCCGTCCATAATCGAAGCGTGCGCAAGAAGGCGCCGTTCGTCGCGGTCAACTGCGCCGCACTCCCGGCCAATATTTTTGAAAGCGAACTTTTTGGGCATGAAAAAGGCGCGTTTACCGGCGCGGCAAAGGATAAAGCCGGATACTTTGAACAGGCGGACGGCGGCACGCTTTTTCTGGACGAATTGACGGAAATGCCCATCGATTTGCAAGCCAAGCTGCTCCGCGCGTTGGAAACCCGAACTTTTCGGCGAGTCGGCGGCTCAAAGGATTTGACGGTTGACGTTCGCGTGCTGGCCGCCACCAATCGCAATCCGCAAGAAGCGGTTGAGCAGCAACGACTCCGAGAAGACGTCTACTACCGGCTGGCGGTCATCGAAATTGACTTGCCTTCTTTGAATGAGCGTTCGGAAGACATTCCTTTGATCGCCGACAGTTTCTTGAAAAAATTCGCCAAATCTCAGGATAAAATGCAATTGCGTTTTTCTCAAGACACACTCACTTTAATGCTGAACTATGATTGGCCGGGGAACGTTAGAGAATTGCGCAACGCCGTTGAACGCGCTGTGATATTGTCGCGAGGAGAAGAAATTTTTCCCCATGATTTACCGCCGCGCGTACGCAAGGAATCGGCGGGCGGAAGTTTGCCGGGAATGTCGAATCAAGAGATTGAAAACAGCGTTGTTGCGCCAATTGGCACGACGGTCGGCGAGATGGAACGACAGCTCATTCTTCGGACATTGGCCGATTGCAGCAACAACAAGACGCGCGCCGCACAGGTGCTCGGCGTTAGTTTGAAAACCTTGCACAACAAACTGGGCAAGTACGCGAAGGAAGGTTTGTCATAACTCATGTTACGCACCGCCGTTTGGCACGCGCGATTAAAGCCCGCAGGCAACTTTTTGATTCTCATTAGCTCCGCTCTTCAGAGCGGAGGTTTTTGAAGACGCTCCATCCCTGCCGCCGCGCTAGCGCGGCGGCAGGGATGGAAATGCGCGCCTTGCGCGTCACCGGGCTCAAGCCCGGTGCTAATGAAATCATGTTCAAGTCTGAGCAATAGGCGATGCATTGGCGTGCGCAACATCAGTTATTAGTTTCATTTACACCTTGGATGAGTTGAAACGCAGCGTTTTTCCGGGGAGCGGGAAAACGCCCCGGCGCTCAAAATCGGTACGCTTCGCCGGGTTTTGTATCATCAAATTAGGGTGAAAAATGAGAAACCGACTGTTTAGGTTGATGGCCAAAGTTGCGACGGAAAAGACCGGTCTGGTGCTTATCGTCGCAATTTTAATCACCGCCGTTTCCGCCGCACTCATGTCGCAGCTTCGGCTCGAGATGCACTTCAAAAACCTGATGCCGCAGAACCATCCAATGGTGCAAGAATTCAATCAGGTGGTTGATGATTTCAGCACTGCTTCGATGATCATCGTTGCGGCGAAGGGCGAAGAACAAGCGCTGAAGGATTTTGCCGACGCGCTGGCTCCCAAACTTCGCGCGCTGACAAAATATGTGCAGCGCGTTGATTACATGCTCGAACGAGATTTTTTTCTCCGCCACGGCTTTATGCTGCAAAAAGAAAAGGATCTTCGCAACAGTTTGACTTCGTTCGATAATCTGGGGCTTCGCGGCTGGCTCTCCGGCCTCAACGATAACCTCGAAAAAACCTACATTTACGAAGATGAAAGTCTTTCCACCCGGGAGCGAGAAGACAACGCCGTCCGCGCCCTTGACGGCGTCCGGTTTTGGCTGCAAACGCTCGACCGCGTCGTTTCTTCCGACAGCGTTCTCTCATCCGCCGAAATTGAGGAAGCAATCGACCGTCAATTAATCGGCGATCCTTACTTTATTTCGCCGGATAAGCGCATGTTAATCATGCTCGCCATGCCGACGTTCTCGCTGAACGAAATCGATCTTGTTATTGAAGCCGAAGACATCATCGACGCGTTGGTGCATGAGACCGCCGCCTTATTTCCGGGCATTGAGGAATCGGGAACGACCGGCACAATGGCATTGGCGCGCGATGAAACCGTCGCCGCCCAGGAAGACGCTTACTTCACTTCGATTATCGCCTTAATTCTCATTATCGGGCTGTTCATCGTCTCCTTTCGCATGTGGGCTTCGCCGATTCTTGCGGGTTTAACGCTCGTCTTCGGCATTTTTTGGACGGGGGGATTCGCTTTTCTTGCGATAGGCTCGCTCAACATTATCACCTCAATGTTCGCCGTCATTTTGCTGGGACTTGGCGTAGATTTTTCAATTCACGTCATCTCCGGCTATACCGAACATCGCGTGCAAGGGTTTGATCAAAAAGAGGCGTTGCTGCAAACTTTTCAAAAGACCGGCAACGGCGTTTTGCTCGGCGCATTCTCCACGGCGTTGGCCTTTTTCACGCTCATGGTTGCTGAAACCGCCGGCATGTCGGAATTTGGTCTGGTTGCGGGGGCGGGCGTGATTTTTACCATGCTTGCATCGTTGAGCGTTTTGCCCGCGATGTTGGTTTTCAGGGAACGCGTCCTGATCCGGAACGGGAAATCCAGACGACCGCACAAAGTCATTGATTTTAGAGTCTTGGGCGCGATTGCGTCTGCTTTCGCCCGAAAGCCCAAAATTGTGTTGGCGATATGCACGCTTTTCACCGTCGGCATGGTTTATTCAACTTCGAGAATCACCTTTGACTACAACTATCTCAACATGGAGCCGGAAGGCCTCGTCTCAATCAAGCTGCAGCATGACATGGAAGCGGCGTTTCAAATTACGCCCGATTTTGCAGTCGTGACGGCGGCGTCACTTGAAGAAGCGCGAAAACTCACCGAGTCGGCGAAGGATTTTGGCATGTTAGGCATGGTCACAAGCATAACCGACTACGTACCTTCAGATTTGGAGCAGCAGAAACGAAAACCGCTTGTTGAACAAATCCGCCAGAAACTCGCGAACGCTCCAGCATCAGCTCCTTTAAATTCTAGTGAAATAGATGGATTCATTCAAGAAGTGGAGCGGCTCGAAGCAAACATCATCGAGCTCGGTCAATTGGCGTTTCTTGGCGGCCAAGATCGCGTGGACGATCAGGTCAAAACGATTGTCGGGGACGTCGAGAGCGAAAAACGGGAGAGTTTGCCGGGGTCGCTCATTTCGAAACTCCGGCGCATCGACGCTTCAAGCCTTGCAAGACTGACGGATTTTCAAGATCAATACATGCCCTACCTTCGAAGCACCGCAGCCAACATGACGGAGACCAGCGAACTCACGGTCGCGGGCTTGTCGGAAGAAATCAAGAATCGATTTGCCAGCGAGGACGAGAGCAAATTCCTGATCACAATGTATCCCAAACGCGGCATTTGGGAAGACATTTTGTTTTTGGAACGATTCACACTTCGCTTGCAAGAATTCGATGAGAGAGTAACAGGCATGCCTCTGATTTTCTATATTCTCATCGATATTATCGCGCGCGACGGGCGCATCGCAGCCGCCTTGACGCTCATCGCAGTGCTGCTCATGCTCTACCTGAATTTTCGTTCTTTCAAATCAGTTTTTATGGCCATCATTCCGCTGACGATCGGCGTTGTTTGGATGGTTGGATTGATGCAGCTCTTTGGTCTGCAGCTCACAATACTAAACATTATGAGCGTGCCTCTGATTCTCGGCATCGGCATTGACGACGGCGTTCATATTTTGCATCGTTATCACGTCGAAGGTGACGGGCGTATTAAGACCGTCTTCACTAGCACCGGAAAGGCGATTTTCCTGACTTCTCTCACGACCATGCTGGCCTTTGGGTCACTTGTTTTTGCGACTTATCGCGGCCTTGGGAGCCTGGGCATAGCTTTGTTTATCGGCGTTGGAACCTGCTTCCTGGCTTCAATTACAATCTTACCGGCGATCATGGGCTTGTCGGAAGGCCAGTCCAAGATAACGCAAGAAGCGGCAAAGCAATCATAAATGGAGCATAAAATGATTCGCAAATTACTATTCATTTTGTTGTTCGCTGCTTCAGTGTCTGCGCAGCAACTGACGCCCGAGCAAATTATCCGCAAAATTGATGAGACGGAACGCGTTTCCTCGAGCGAGTTCGAGATGCAACAAACCATCTTGACCTCCAGCGGCAAAAAGCGTACGCTTCAAATGCGCGGTTACAGCAAGAATAAAAATGAAAAGCAGCTTAGCGTTTACACCAGCCCGGCGAGGATAAAAGGCGATAAAATCCTCATGCTTAACGACGGCGACGACATTTGGTTTTATACGCCCAAAACTGACCGCGTCCGGCATCTCGCCAGCCATGCAAAACGCCAAAAAGTGCAAGGAAGCGACTTTTCCTATGAGGACATGGCCGGCGGCTCTCTCGAAGAAGATTACGACTATCAACAGTTTGAAGACGAGGAAGTTGAGGGCGTGAAATGCTATAAATTCGAACTTATTCCAACAGAGAGCGGACCGCACTATTCCAAACTTACTTTATGGGCGGTAAAGGACAAGTTTGTAACAAAGCGCGTCGACTATTATGAAAACGACGAGCTTTTGAAGCGCCTCATCATGACTGATATTCAAAACATCGACGGCCGATGGACGCCCATGAAAATGACGATGACCAACCTGCAGGACGGTGGAGAAACCACGCTCGAAACGCTCAAGATTAAATTCGACGTTGCGCTGGATGATAAAATATTTTCCACCAATGCGCTCAAGCGCCGATGATTTCGGCGCTGAAAATACGTCATCAAAGATTTTCGTTTGAGTTACTACGGTAAGTTCTATCTTTGCAAGACGTTGCTATTCACATTCTATCTGACGCTTTTTCTGTAGCGGGATTTTTAGGATTCATTCAGGCAGTGAAGACTATTCAACAGATTTGGTCATGATGCAAGCTGAACATTCGAAAACCATCGAGAAAGTTACACAACAAATTTGCGAACACTACCAACCGGAAAAAATCATTTTGTTTGGTTCTTTCGCATACGGCAAGCCGGACGCTGATAGTGATTTAGACTTGCTTATTATTAAAGAGACCTCGGAAAGATTCTTAGACCGCTGGGTCGCTGTCCGCCAAATATTATCCGATGCAACACGGCGCATTCCTTTAGAAGTGCTTGTTTTGACGCCGGAAGAGCTTGCTAAAAAGGTCAAGTCTGGAGATCAGTTTATCGAAGAAATTCTAACAAAAGGCGCAGTATTGTATGAAGCCTAAAGACTCGCAATACTGGGAAGATTGGCGGCGCATCGCAGAAAAAGATTTTGGCAGAGCGCATTTCCTTTTACAAGCTGAAGATGTTGAAGCCGCCGGATTCTATCTCCAACAAGCGCTTGAAAAGTTTCTCAAGGCTTTTCTTTTAAAGAAAGGTTGGCGTTTGCGGCGGATTCATGATTTAGAATCGCTTCTGAATGATGCAATTTTTTATGACAACTCTTTCGAGTCGTTTCGCGCCGTTACTCAGAAGGTCACAGCTTTCTATTTTATTGAGCGCTATCCCCTTATGTCTCCGGCAAGCATTGATCTCGAAGATGTGCGTAATGGTTTAGCTGACGCCAATCCTATGATTCAGAAAATCAGAAAACACCTTGACGACCGAAACTAGTACATCGATACGCCGATCTTTAATTAACCCGGTTGTAAAAGTTCAAATCTCGTTTACCGAGAAAATGAGTCATGCAAAGTGATTCTGTGAATCTCAAATTTTTGCGCGCAATCACCATTGCTCTTTTAGTTTTTGATGCTGGAATGTTCGGGTTCGTTAGTGCGCAATCTCTCTCGGTAACGGGATATTTCGAGAATCAATTGACGCCGCAGCAAATCGGCGGAAAGCTGCGCTGGCAAGAGTATAACAAAGTGCGCTTTGATTTTTCATCAGAAATCAACGACAATCTCACCTTCCACGGAAATTACAATATTCGCGTTTTTCACGGCGCCACGCAATTCAACGCGCTTGATTTTATTCCAGAAAGCGTCGTTGCGCCTTTTCTGGAATCTGCCGGAATTCCGATGAGCGCCCTGCTCCCGGAATTGGATTTTTCCTTTGAGGATGAAAGCTTCCTGGACAACGCCTACGTCTCATTTTACGGAGATCACTTCAACTTCCGCGTCGGCAAGCAGCAATTGCCCTGGGGTACGGGCTATAGTTGGAACCCGACGGATCAATTCCATGACAAGAATTTGCTTGATCCGGCCTATGAAAAAACCGGCGTCAACGCGCTCAAGCTTGAGATTCCATTTGGCGGGCAGGCGCAATTCACCGCTGTACTCGGCATTGGCGACAGCTTGACAAGTTCGACCAAAGGACTGAAGATGAAACATCATCTCAAGGGGTACGATCTATCCGTGAGCTTCATCGAAAAACAGCAATCACTTCTTGATCTGGCTTCATTTTCGGAAAAACTAATCAAGCGCAGAATGTATGGTTTTGACTTTTCCGGCGAACTTCTCGGATTGGGCGTTTGGGGTGAAGGCGCCTACAATAGCCTGGCAAACGCAGACAATTTCGGGCAATATTTAGTCGGCGCAGACTACACGTTCAATAGCGGTTTATACTTGGTCAGCGAATATTATCGCAACGGTTTGGGGAAATCTCGGAAAGAAGACTACTCGCTGACTGACTGGCTGCGTTTGCTGAACGAGAATGGAGAAAATCTTGGCCGCAACTACGTCTTTGTCGGCCAATCCTACCCAATCGCGGAACTCTGGACTTGGGCGAATTTCGCGATCTATAATTTTGACGACCACAGCGGCCTGGCATTTCCCTGGATCACCTGGAATTTCGACGACAACGCAGAAATTCTATTCGTCGGGTATATTCCCTTCGGCCCGGAATCTTCTGAGTACGGCGAGTTTGGAGCGGGCGGCTTCGCTCGTATTCGCATCTATTTTTAAACGCTTCCCGCATTTATCCTCCTGCTTCACGCAAGCCACACGTCTTGTCTCCACATTTTCCGAAAGGTGTAACTTTTTTCAGTCTCAGCAGTCTTTTGTCCTATTGCAGCCGCGGCACGGCGTTTCGTCCGCCAAATCCAGGGATAGAATGAACCAACCCAAGGTCCCCAAATGCTGAGAAATTACATCACCATCGCATTCCGTAATTTACGTAAGAATCTCATTTATACGCTTATCAATGCGCTTGGCTTGTCCATTGGCATGGCCAGTTGTCTTTTCATTTTCGTCATCACACAGCATGAGTTTGGCTTCGATCAATATCACAAAAATATTGATCGAATTTATCGCCTGACGGATTTTGTCCGCGTCGCGTCAGGTGAACAAGTACAGGCGGCAAACGTGCCGATTCCCTGGGCTCCGACTCTTGCAAAAGATTACCCGGAAATTGAGGATTTCGCACGCATGGTGCGGATCGGGCATTCTATTCGTCACAATGACAACACGATCAACGAGGGCGTCGTTTACGCCGATTCATCAATCTTTCAAATCTTTTCATATCAGTTGCTGCAAGGCGACCCCAAAACCGTTTTGCGCCAACCCAATTCGCTGGTTTTGGCCGAAGCGGCGGCATTCAAATACTTCGGCGATGAGAACCCCATCGGCAAAACGCTGACGCTTGACAATGAGTACAGTTTTGTCGTCACGGGCGTAATAGCCGATTTGCCCGACAATTCATCTTATCGCTTCACTATTCTCGCATCGTTCAATTCATTGGAAAATACCCGTCCTCAGGTTGTTTCGGACTGGCGTTCTCACTGGTCGCAAACTTATTTTCTACTCAAGCCTAACGCTGATCCGGAAGCCTTGGACGCGCGCTTGCCTGAATTTATCAAATCATACATCGAGCCGGAGTATCAGGAGCGCTACCGACCTGTTTTACAGAGCTTTGCGACAATGCATTTTTCTGATCTTTCCAATGATCCAATTGATAATATGGACTTGATCTATTTGTTTGTTTTTGCATCGATTGCAGTATTTATTTTGGTCATCGCCTGTATCAATTTTATGAACCTGGCAACAGCCAAATCCGTCCAGCGCGCTCGAGAAGTCGGCTTGCGAAAAGTGATGGGCGCATTTCGAACACAGCTCGTGCGTCAATTTCTGGCTGAAACCATACTCGTCGCTTTCATCGCGCTCTTTTTCGCCATCATATTCGTCGAGTTAGCGCTTCCGGCGTTTGCAGCCATTGCGCCCCGCAGCATCGAGGTCAATTACATACAAAATTTCCCCTACCTTGCCGCGCTTATCGGCATAACCCTTCTCGTTGGCGGATTGGCTGGAAGCTATCCTGCATTCGTCCTGTCCGGCTTCGTGCCGGCCGCCGTTTTAAAAAGCTCAGAATCCAAAAGTACACGCGGCGGCAAGTTGCGACGCGTGCTTGTGATTGCCCAATTTACTTTCGCTCTGTTCATGATTATCGCGAACTTGTTTTTCTTCAAGCAAATCAATTTTATGAAAAACAAGGACTTGGGGTTCAACAAAGATAACGTGCTTTCTTTCATTGCGCCGCGCGACAATAACCGCGACCGCCAAGCGGCGGTAAAACACGAGCTTTTGCAGCACCCGCGCATTCGCCTGGTAACGCAGTCTTCGCATGAACCCGGCGACGGTTATGCCTACGGCCGATTTATCCCGGCAGGCAGTTCGGAAACCGACGGCATGATGCTGCCGAATATTGCCATCGACCCGGACTATGTCGCAACCATGGAATTGGAACTTATTGCCGGAAGAAATTTTTCAGCGAATATCGCTTCGGATTCCACCGAGAGCTTGATTGTGAACGAAACGGCGGTCAAGCAATTTGGCTGGGACGATCCGATCGGTCAGGAAATACGGTGGTTAAACAGGATTGAAGGTAAGGAAGAACGACGGCGCGTCATCGGCGTGGTGCGCGATTTTCATTTCGAGTCATTGCACAACCCGATTCGTCCGGCTATTTTGCATTATACCCCAGATCGACTTTATCGCTATCTCATTCGCGCAGAAGCAAAAGATTTGGAAGGTACGGAAACGTTCGTCAAAGAAAAGTGGAGCGCCATTGATCCGACTAGACGACCCATTCACTACGTGCTTGCCGTCGATCTCGCGTTAGAATATGATTTTGAAGAAGTTATCGCAAGCATGACCATGTCGTTTACCGTGCTTACAATTTTTATCGCCTGTCTTGGTCTTCTTGGTTTATCAGCTTTCAGCGCGCAACAAAGATCGAAGGAATTTGGCGTTCGTCGCGTCCTGGGCGCATCAGTCTCTGGAATCGTGTTTCTGCTTTCACGCGATTTCTCGAAAATGATCGCTGTTTCTTTCGTCCTGGCTGCGCCGCTCGCGGGGTATGCCATGCACGCTTATTTTCAAAACTTCGCCTACCGCACGGCAATCTCGGCTGACATTTTTATAGCCGCCGGCTTGGGAGCGATTCTGCTGGCTTGGTTCACAATCAGCTACCAGTCGATCAAGGCGGCGCTTGCAAATCCAATAGATTCACTGCGACAGGATTAGTTATCCAAAAAGCAAATTCGCCCACTCATAATACAGTAGAAAGAGAAAAATATGAACGCCTGTGATCTGTAACGCATTCACGAGAAATTTCAGATAACCCGGACTGAAATCCAATTTTTGCGCCCGGAAAAGCGCCAATGAAACAAGCGCCAATACGCCCGTCAGTAGAAAGGCGCTCATGGAAATAATCCAGAGTCCCGCGATGAGTGGGTTTAAAGTTTTGAGGGAAGAAAAAACAAGCAGTTGCGGGCCTGCTTTCGGCGTCAAAAAATACATTTCGTAAGCAGACCACAGAAAGGCGGGCAATCCCGTGACGGCTAAAGCATAGCCGATTCGGGGAGAAAATACGTTTTCAAGACGCACCCTGAATTTGCTCCGTACTTTCTTCAAATCGGATACCGAGTGCGTCGAGTTCATCCAGAACAGGGTTGTAAATTTGCGGGATAACCGGGATTTGCACGCCAGCCAAGCTGAATTCTCCGCGCAAAATCTTATTCGCAGCGACGGCGGCGGGCAGGGCTACGGTTTTGGCCATCGCCGAGTATTTGCCGGGTTCGCCGTACGCGATTAGTCTTGCCGTTATTTTTTCTAACCGACCGCCGTAGTCCGCAATAATTTCATGATTCAACACAATCATGTCGCGCTCTTCCGGAGCGTACTGCATTTTTTCAACCATTGCTTGCGTCAGGAAATCTATCGGATTGGTTTCGAGCGAGCTCTTAATTTTCTTTGCATCATCAAACAGCCCCAGCCATTCTAGGTTTTTAAGCGTTTCCGGCTGAATTGCACCGTTCGGCGACTGGTTCAAAATACTTTGTGTGATTTCTCGCCATGACGCGCCCGCCGCAAACTCACGCCCCCCTTCATCCAGAAAGCCCAGACGATTTAACTCGCTCATAAATGCGCTCCAACCACGATAACGCAAGGTTGCGCGTTGAATCGTTTTTGCTTCGGGGATTTTGTAGAACTCGAGGTAAGGCAGGGAATCACGATTCGGGTAAGACTCGAGGCTAAATCCATCAAAAGCGAGCGTCTCGGTACACTTTTCCAAGTCCCGACCGGAAAAGGACTTTTTGACCCCGTCCTCAACAAATTGCACGTCGCTTTTTGCGGCAAGCAGCACGCCCTTCGGACTCCAGGAAAATTTGTAATGCAACGGATTATTGTCCGCCTCCGGAGCAGGCACCCCGCCGCAGCTCGACTTAAAGGAAACGACCTTGCCTCTTCGCTCCCGAATGCGATCAAAAATGCGCATCGCCGACATGTGGTCGATTCCAGGATCAAGCCCCATTTCCTTCAAAATCAAAACGCCGTTTGCTCGCGCTTCGGCGTCCAACTGATAGATTTCATCCTTGGCGTACGAAGTCGTCACCAGCGGCCGCCTTGCTTCGATGCATTTTTGGGCGGCTTTCACGTGAAATTCATACGGCAATAAACTGATCGCCACGTCTGAGTCTGCGACCAGTGCGCTGAAGTGTTTTTTATCGCGTAAATCCAGCGCAACCGCCACGCTTCCGGGACGTTTTTCCGTCACTTTTTCGGCTTCACGAACGGTCAGTCCCGTGACTGTAACCTCGACGTCTTTTTGTTTCAAAAGGTAGTCGACCAGCGGCTTTGAAGTAAAGCCTGCGCCTAAAACCAGCGCCTTTTTCATTTCCTTTCCTTCTATGAAAGATGTTTTTTCAAGTACTCAAAATCCGGAGTCAAAGCGCCTTGATGCACAATCACGGCGCGCCGCATCCGTCGGTCAACGTTTAGCTTGTCGAATGGGAGTGAATAATCCGCATTTGCAAGATTCGGGACAAACGGCATGAGCGCATCGCCAAAAAATTCGCTGGCTTCTCGCGGCAGCTCCGTCGGTAATTTGTCGACCGCCAAAACCACCGGGCCGTGTCCTTCCCAGCCGTCGCGAACGATGCGAGAGAGCGGTTCATAAACGTAGACTGGGTCAAGCACCGTGGTACTTTTAACATTAAATTCGATTGATCCGTCGGGATCGTTCGTAATATCGCCGACAACACGCAATCGCGGCGTTTTTTCATGTTCGAACAAGTCGTTTGAAAATTTCTTGGTCAAAAGTCGCGGCTGTCCCGGCTCCCAATAAATGCCGTTGATCAGCATTGTGAGTTGCTTCGCGTATTGCTCAAAACC
>CAXHAT010000064.1:0-38563 GCA_964014485.1 uncultured Deferribacteres bacterium | reverse complement strand
TACACCAAGAAGCTCGTCGGCAGCGTCAGATGTGTATAAGAGACAGGATGGCCGTCGGGCCTTCGCCGCCGCTCAGCGGATCGACAACGGTTCGCAACGGACGCTCGCCCGCCGGCGTTTGCACATACTTGAGCACCGCATCCGCAACTTCTTGCGGATCCGGCGTGTCGTCAGACTGCAAGGCTTGGCCGAGTCCGCCCCAAAACTGATCCGGCACGTCTTTCAATGCGCCGTAGCTTTCAATTCTTGCTGCGTCCGACGGCTGATCCATGTTGCCTAAAAACCCAGTCATGAATCCGCCCGGTTGAATAATTACAGAATCGACGCCTGTACCGGAGAGTTCGTAACGCAAGCTTTCCGCATAACCTTCCAACGCATATTTTGACGCCGTGTAAAGCGCCGCAAACGGCAGCACGATCCGCCCCATCACACTCGAAATATGAATCAGCAAGCCGGAACCGCGCTCTCGCATCGAAGGCAAGACGGCACGATTGACGCGATGCACGCCGTAAACGTTCACGTCAAAAATGCGATGTACTTGATCTGATGTAAAGCCCTCGGTATAGCCGCCCGATCCGTACCCGGCGTTGTTGACGACTACGTCGATCTGCCCGCCGTCGCTGAGAATTCCGTTAACGGCTTTTTCGACGGAAGCGTCATCCGTCACGTCCAATTCTACAAAATGTAATGTCCCCGACTTCTCCTGAGCGGCTTCTTTAAGCTCGTCGGCCTTTCCGGAATTCTTGCCGCTCAAGTTTCGCATCGAGGCGTAAACAGTGTGACCGTTTTCCAACAACGTTCGTGTCATCAAAAAACCAAATCCACTGCTGCTGCCGGTGATTAAAACCGATTGATCCTGACTCATTTGTTCTCCTTAAATGAATACGAATTGATAGCATCTTGAAGCCCCATACATAGGAATTCAAAATGTCTCTGGCAAGCTTATCTTTTCGCTGACGCCGGATGCTTCATCTTCATGTAGACGCCGCCCGTTTCGAGCTCTTCAAGCATTTGCAAAAGACGCTTTTCTTTCGTCTCCTGACGTTTTGCGTGCGCAATCCAACCAATATAGTCATTCTGCTGATACGCTGGACGTGCTTTGTAAGCGCCTGTCAAATTACTTTCCTCCAAAGCCCGGCGAACGAAATCAGGCATTGGATGCTTGGGACGCTGCAAATTGGAAAAATCATCATCCATTATCGCCTCGATGGGTGGAATTGTGGATTCTTGGAATAACGGATTGACGTCAAAGAAACACACAGCAATCCATCATTCCATTTCTCCAATTTCTAATCATCCGTCGACGGCTTGCCCGG
This sequence comes from uncultured Deferribacteres bacterium, assembly GCA_964014485.1. Classification (GTDB taxonomy): domain Bacteria; phylum Zhuqueibacterota; class Zhuqueibacteria; order Zhuqueibacterales; family Geothermadaptataceae; genus CAXHAT01. The sequence continues at coordinate 37,247 of CAXHAT010000064.1, read as the reverse complement.
CTTTTTCTTCTGCTCGTACTTCTTCTTGTACTTCTCGTAGAGTTGCTTCTGCTTGTCACCGAGATCGATGTGGCGGCCTTGTAGGAACAGATGCTCAACGTTCGAGGTAATTTCCAACGGATCGCCGGTGCTGATGAACAGCGTTGCGTCCTTGCCGACTTCCAGCGTACCGATCTGATCATCAACGCCCATGATTTGCGCCGGATACTGCGTGACCGCCTTCAACGCAACATCCTTTGGCAGACCGTAGGAAGCGGCTTTTGCAGCATGATACGGCACGTTGCGGTCGTTGCCGTTACCTGTCTGTCCGCCGGCAATGGCGAACTTGATTCCAGCGTCATGCAGTTTTTTCGGCAGAGTGAAAGGCGTGTCAAACGCTTCATGTCTGCGAGAAGGCAAACGCAAAATCGGCGTGACGACAACCGATACATTCTTACGCTTCAATAAATCCATTGCCAAATGCGCGTCAGCGCCGCCGATGAGAACCATGTTCAAATTCTGATTGGTCGCCCAATCCACCGCCGACTTGATTTGCTTGATGTGATTGGCACGAATCCAAACCGGAACTTCGCCGTCGACCACTGGCAGCATGGCTTCCAAACGCGCGTCCGCTTTGTGATGCGCGCCGCCCTGAGCCGATGCACCGCGCGCAGCTTTATAAGCGCGTGCGTCCTTGAAAATATCGGCAATGGCTTTCAGATTTCGTTTCAAGGTCTCTTCAAAACGCCCCGGCTGTTGTTGAGCAAAGAAGAAACGTCTGCCGCCGCCCTGAGTCATGCGCGGCCAATTGACCATCAATGCCGCCGAAGATTGCATCGTCATGTCTTCCCACGTCCAGCCGTCGAGCATGATGATCGCCGACTGCCCGGAAATCAGACCGCCGCTCGGTTGCGTCATCACCACGCCGACGCCGTTTGAGCGCGCTACCGGAATCAATTCCGAGTCCGGGTTGATCGCCACTTCCGCACGTACACTCGGATTGACCTGACCATGTTCGCTCTGATCGCGTGTTGCAGCTACAGCGCCGACTTCAATCAAGCCGAGGCTCGAATTCGCTTCGATCAACGACGGATAAATGTGCTTGCCGGTCGCGTCAATCGTTTTGGTATTTGGCGGCAGTTGCACGTCCTTGCCAATCGCGACGATTTTGCCCTTATCGAACAAGATCGTCGCGTTCTCAATTGACGGCCCGCTCACCGTATGAATCGTTCCGCCAACCAATGCAATCGGCTGTTTTTGCGGCGGCGCCGGAATCTGATCAGACGCCTGTACGCTCATAACCATCGCCAACGAAATCGATAAAGCAACGATTACGCTCAATAAACGTTTGGCTGATAACATGATTTTCTCCTCTCGGTTAGGTTTGAAATTATGTTTCAAGATTACACTTTTTCCTATTTTACTCTGCGGATTGATAATTTTAGGCCCTTTCCGCAAATGGTCTTATAAACGAAATTATCCTGACAAGGAAAAGTCAGGATAATTGCAGTCAAAATGATTTTTTTATCATTTTGACTGCAATTATTTTGTCATATGAAAATGACCTGCTGAAAGCGAAATCAATGCCCTCACCTTCCACCTGCCGGACGACCACTCTTATTGCCGCTTCCGCCTTGAGCCAAAACCTTTTGCACCAACTGGGCACGTTCTTTTGCGGCTTTTTCTTGCAGCATCGCGTCCGTTTCCAAATCAAAATATTTCCGCCCGTCGATCCAGGTTTGCTCGCAAATCGAGTAAGTCGAAAGCGGGTTGCCGCTCCAAATCACGAAATCCGCGTCCTTGCCTTCCTCCAGACTGCCGACACGATCTTCGACGCGCAGTTGCTTGGCCGGATTGATCGTCACGAATTTCAAAGCTTCTTCTTCTGGAACGGCGCCGTACTTCACAGCTTTTGAAGCTTCCGTGTTCAAACGTCGCGCCAGCTCGCCGCTGTCTGAGTTGAAGCTGACCACAAGTCCCTGGTCGTGCATGAGTGCGCCGCCGTAGGGAATCGCGTCGTACACTTCAAATTTGTAAACCCACCAATCGCTGAACGTCGAAGCCATTGCTCCGTGCTTCACCATCTCATCGGCGACTTTGTAGCCTTCGAGAATGTGGGTGAATGCGAAGACTTTGAACCCCGTTCTTTCCGCCACGCGCATTAGCGCCAGAATTTCGTCCTGGCGGTAGGAGTGGCAGTGAATAATGCGCTCGTCGTTCATGATTTCCACCAGCGCGTCGAGACGCAAGTCGCGGCGCGGCGGTATCAGTCCGGCGTTCTTTTTGGCGTTTTTGAACGTCGCTATTTCGCGCTGATAATCTTTGGCCGCATCAAACCAGCTGGTAAAAAACTGCTCCACGCCCATGCGCGTTTTCGGGAAACGATTGTCATTCGGAATGCTCGCGCGCTTGACATTTTCGCCGAGCGCGAACTTGATCGTCGGCGCGGCGCCCTCGAATTTCATCTCCTCCGGTCCGGCGCCCCAGCGAAATTTCAGCGTAATGCTCTGCCCGCCGATGGAATTGCCGGAGCCGTGCAATTGCAAAACCGAAGTCGTGCCGCCAGCGAGTTGGCGGTAAATGTCGATGTCGTCAGGATTAATCACGTCGCCCATGCGCACTTCCGAAGTGATCGAGTAGGTCAATTCATTCACGAACGGGTCGCTGCTGGCGGTGTGCGAATGCGCGTCGATCAGCCCCGGCGTGACGTGCTTGCCGCTCGCGTCGATCTCCACGGCATTGCCCGGCGCCGGCAGGTTTTGCCCAACTTTCGAAATCTTGCCGTCGCGTACCAGCATGTCCGCATTTTCAAGTTTACCCTCGGGGCCGGAAGTCCAGATTGTCGCGTTTTTCACCAGCACAACTGCGGGCTGCTCCGGCGTGGAAGTGATGCCGTAAGCGCCTTCCGGATAAACGATTTGCAACGACGACATTTGCGAATCTTTCGCTTTCTCGTCGCCTTTCTTGTTTTCTTCATGCGCCTTGGCAAACGTCCCGCTCCACTTGAAGCGTGCGCCGTCCGGCCAAACGCCCGTGCCCTTGATTTCCTGATCTTCAAGCAGACCGCTCAAGCGCACCGTGCCTTTCTTGTTCAATGAATCGCCCGCAAACGACATCGTCATCTGACGGCCGTTGAACGTCGCTTTAGCGCCTTTGATTTCCTTGCCTTGCACGCGCACTTTCGAGGCGGATGGCTTGAGATCGGTTCCGCCAAAAGTGACAATTCCGGTGTCCGAACCCGCTAAAGTTATCGTCCATGTGCCGCGCGGATCGATTTCGGCGGAGGGCGTAATTTCGTAACGCTTGCCGCTGACCCAGGTCTCATAAATTTTTGTCGCGTCGTCAAACAAATCGCCGTTGGTCACGACCAGATTCGCCAGTTTGCCGCTCTCGACGCCGCCCAACGTGTTCGACATGCCAAGCCACGCCGCCGGAGTGGAAGTCAGCGCCGCCAGCGCCCGGTCTTTGCTCAAGCCGCGCTTGACGGCTTTGCGCAAATTGCCGAGAAAATCCTCGGTTTTCTTGAGGGTGGACGAGGTCAACGAGAACAGCACGTCCGCTTTTGCTACGCGCCCGGCGTTTTCCGGCGCCAAATCCCAATGGCGCAAATCGCGCAGACTTACGTCAAATTCGTCTTCCAACGTCGCGACTTTCGGCGCTTCCGGGAAATTCAACGGCACGACCAGTTTCAAGCCGGTGCTTTTGATCGCATTGAGACGACGATACTCGGAACCGCCGCCGCGCACGATGGCGTTCAGGCCAAATTCCTTTGCGATGCGACTCGCACGCAAAATTTCCAGTTCATTAGCGGCTTCAAAAACCACCAGTTTTTGATCCTTGGCGTAAGGTAGAAGTGCTGCAAAAGAGAGATTTTTTTCCGGCGCCGTCTTGCCCGCCGGAGAAGCGTTGTAGGCCGCCCATGATTTTTGGTACCACTCCGCGTCGTGCAAGGTCTGGCGCATCAACGCCATCACACCCATGACCGAGCCAGGGTAGTTCGAAACGTCGAATGAAAAAGCGATTGCGCCGCCCTTGCTCATCGCCATGCCAAGCGCCGGTTGATCGGCCAGAATGGTCTCGTTTTTGTCGCCGTCTTTCAGCAAAATGAGCGCGCCCTGCCCGCGAAAAATACCGGAACGCGGAAAGCTCATCACCGTAGCGAAGCCGGACTTGCGCAGGCTGCCGGCGGCTTTGTCGTCGTGCTTGAACATGTCCGCTACTCGCTGTTCCGGACGCACGTTCTTGTTCCAATGCACCGCGCCGTCGTCATTGCTCGCGGCGGGTGCGCTCGGCGCGCCAAATGGAAATCCGCCGCCCCCGCCTCCGCTCCTGGAGGGCTTCGGCGCGGCAATGCCGTAATGCGTGTAAAGATCGATAAACGCCGGATAAACCGTCTTGCCGCTCAGATCGCGCACCACCGCATCCGCCGGAACCTTGACGTTTTTGCCGACCGCGTCAATGTAACTGTCGCGAATCACCACCGTCGCCCCCTCAACCACATTGCCCGGCGCAACCACGACCGTGACGTTCGTCAACGCCACCACATTCGGCGCATTTTCATGCAGCCCTTCAACTGGGCGTGTTTGAGAAAACACGGATTGCGCGAAAATCAATGCGCTCAGAATCGTCGTTTTTAAAATGATACGTTTTAGGAATTTCATGTTTGGCATGAATGCTTCTCCTGAAAATCGTTTTTATCTGGCAGAACAATTACACGGCAAAACAATGATACGCTCCGTCTCGTGACTACGGTCTCCGGCGTGGCGAGACCAGATTGTCTCAAAATTCTCGGGCTAAAGTATACAGCATTCTTTGAGTACTGTTCTCAGGCTGATGATTGGACTCTATATAATCGTCACTTATCGCAGTCAACAAGCGAGCCTTCGATTCAGCATTTTCTGTAGCTTCTGTCAATCCTATAGCTCGATTGAAGAGCTCGGTCGCTTTGTTCTTATTCCCGATCTCAGTATACACTGTCGCAATTCGGGCAAACAAAACAGCCTTATCTCTCGTGCCGCTAGTTGATTCAGCAATTTCTAACGCCCGCTCAAATTGTCCGATCCTCGCATATTTATCTACAATAAGGCGCAACCCGGGCAGTAAAGCAGGTTTCCCCCAAGACACTGGTTCGGCGGCTCTAGCTGAGTGGACAAGCTGATACGCAAAAGACATAACTTCCATTTCTCGTTCGGGCTGATTGGCTTCAGAATAGTTGTCAGCTATACTGAGTAGAACTTCCACTACATTTTGTCCAGGCTTTTTCGCCAGTCTAATGGCTTGAAAAGCTTGATCAAACAATCCAGCCTTTACATATTGATTAGCAATCGATGAGAGTGCTCTTGGTTCAAGAAGTTTACTTTCCGTATTTTTTGCAATTCGCATCGCGTTGGTTGCAACTTCACTGGCTTTTTGGTCCAGACCATTTTTCCAATATGCTGAAGCTATTTTCATGAGAGCTTCTATTCTGACTGAAGGATCGGATATTAAACCGGCTGCTTCTAGAGCTTGGTCATATTCTCCGGCTTCAGCGCACTTGCCTGCAACAACTTCAAAGACGTGTATCTTAGTTCGAACCCATAGTTTGGTTTTTATACCGTTTGCAATATTCAAAGCCAAATCGTATGAACCGGCTTCAGCACAGTCTCTCGCAATTGTACTTAAAACAAATTCCTTTTCATAAACACTTGCTGCGTAGTTAGCGAGTTTTATAGCTTGGTCGAATTCTCCAATATCAGAGTAGAACCCTGAAATGACGTCTGATAACATTTCGTCTCTTTCCTTCTTGGGTCTGACTTCATGAGCGATTGTGGAAGCGTTCGATAAGATTTCAAGGGCTTTGGATTTTTGATCTGCGCTTGAATATTTACGAGCGATTGTGCCCAATACTCTTATTTTTTGTGATGGATCGTCTACGTTAGAAGCGGTTTGCATTGCATGAGAGAGCATTACCAATGCATAATGTTCGTCTTTCGCTTCCAAATATTCATCAGTTATATATAGTAGTGCTTCAATTTTCTGCTCTTTATCAACAATCGTGGAAACAGCTTCTTCTGCATGAGATAACATTATAAGCGCTTTCTTTCTGTCTCCTTTTTCCCGAAATTGTTTAGCCGATGCTGTAAGAGTTTTGGTTTTTTCAACAGAATTGCCTGTTTCGGCTGCCGCTTCAAGACACCGATTTTCTTTTCCTATTTCCATAAATTTATGCGCAATCATAGTAAATGCTCTGATTTTATCATTGTCGTGATAGTCGCCTTTTATTGATTTAGCGGCTGCTAACGCTTTTTCATATTGGTTTGTTTTAATGCATGCAAAGGTCTTCATTGCTATAGTCTGCCCTATGAAGTTATCATCATAACCCGTTGCACTGACGAGAAGTGAATCAAGAACTCTTATTGCAAATTCGTATTGCTCAAATTTGAGACTACTTTCCGCCACCCTTATTAAAGTTTCGATTTTTGAGTTCAAATCGTCGATTGAAAGTGCAATAAGAAAGGCGCAAGCAAGTGGACTTTTTTCAGCAAGGGCTTTATTCTCAGTTCTGGGAATAATCTCATCTCTCAACTCTGAAATTGTATAATCGCCAAGCTTCGCATTCCCTTGCGCTATTTGTACCGCCAGTTGTGATGACGAATATTTTGAAGAAATTTTTTCCACTTTTGCCAAGGCTTTTTTGTAGTGTTCCAAGGCTGCAGAAAAATTTCCTTGGCTAGCTTCGTCAGCAGTAACTACCAAATTAGAAGCTTCAACAAAAAGTTGATTTGCCGCTTCATCTGGAGTAGTACAACTCGTCAAGATAACGATGCAAAAACAACTAGCGGTAAAACTTGAAATTCTAATTTTCATCTGAGACCCCTCCTGCTAACCCGATTACAATACAACTTCAAAGGACAAATTAACGGTTTGAGCTTCAAAATTTCATAGCGATGGAATATTCGCCTTAACACATAAAGCACAAGAACAACCATCGTGTACATCCAGAACTGTTATCTTCTGAAACGCTCTTTCCTCGCCGCATAATTGAAATGATTAAAATACTTTTCCCATAAAACATCGGAAGATTTGAAGGCGTTGTCGCCGTAAAAATAATCCAGCAGCGCTTCGCGCAGGCGGCAGAGTTCTTTCAGGCGCGGAAAGCCGGTTGCGTTTTCAATGGTCAGGTAGAGCAATTCCAACGCGCGGGCAAGCGCGTCGTCGCAGTACTTTTTGTTGTTTTTTCTTTTCCAATGCAGCGCCCGGCTCACTTCGGCGCCAATATTCGCCATTTGTTCCACAAACGACATCTCTGCCCACCGCCCCGCCGCGAGGGTTTTGTGTTTGTATTCCATAATGTTTCACAAAAAGCAGCCTGAAGGCTGAACTACAAACGACGGTGCATGTTTTACGCTCAGAGTAGAAGAAAGCACGGTCGTTTGTAGTTCAAACTTCAGTTTGTTTTTGGGAGTGGTTACAATTCCAGAACTCCGCTTTCATTCTCAAAACTACATCTCAGGATCATCCCAGCCTTTGCCATAATCCAGCAAAGGATATTCATTCCAAAGCATCATCGCCTCGCGTTTGCCAAATTTATCCAAAAAAGAATTCACGCTGGAAAACGGCCAATCCTGCCATTTTTTGACATAACGATGGTGCACTGGGTTGTGATGAATGTAATTCAAAGTCACGTAATAATGCCGGTCATTGCGAATGCTACGATCCATTGAATTGTGCCAGATTTTCCTTCCTTCCACATTGTCTTCCTTGTTCCATGATCGCGACGTTCTGCCGTGAAACTCGCCTAATCTTTCCGAAAACCCATCGAAGGGCGTAATTTTCGCGAGAACGTGATAATGATTTGATAAAACACACCAAGCGGAAATTCGTGCTTTCAAATCGTCAAACGCCGCGAGCAAATTCGCGCAGAAACTTTCCATTCTTTGCGCGGATTTACCGATGATGTGTTTGTGCTCATAACAAGCGGCGCTAATGAAGTAAAAATCGGAATCTCCTTTTAAATGCGGTGGATTGTGCCACGGACGACCGACAAGCTTACGTTCTTTCAGAATTTGCTCGCGTTCTTCCTTTGTCATTTTCCGCCAATCGTACATCTGTAACCCTAGTAAATTTAAAACCTTCGAGTCCGGGAAAGTGTGTTGTTTCGGGAGCAAGCTGAAGCTTGAACTACAAACGACAGTGCAATTCTCCTACTCCGTGCTTTGGGCAAGCACCGTCGTTTGTAGTTCAGCCTTTAGGCTGCCTCTGAAGCGCCGATTTGTACTGTTTTGGCGCAGTTGTGAGGCTAACCTAATGTTTTATTACTAATTACTGAAAACTGCCTACTGCAAACCGTCCGTCGGTCTTGCTCTGCGACCACCCGCAGCGGGGCCTTTTTTCTCGCCGGCATTGAGGACTTTTTGCACGAGCATGGCGCGTTCCTGCTCGGCTTTTTGGCGCAGCTTGGCGTCTTCTTCCAAGCTAAAATAGCGTTTGCCGTCGATCCAGGTTTGTTCGCAGATGGTGTAGGTCGAGAGCGGGTCGCCGCTCCAGATGACGAAGTCTGCGTCCTTGCCTTTTTCAAGACTGCCGACGCGATGTTCGATGCGCAATTGCTTCGCAGGGTTGAGCGTGACGAACTTGAGCGCCTCCGCCGGATCCACGCCGCCGTACTTCACGGCTTTCGAAGCTTCCGTGTTCAAGCGCCGGGCGAGTTCGCCGCTGTCAGAGTTGAAGCTGACGACCACTTCCTGATCGTGCATGAGTGTGCCGTTGTAGGGGATGGCGTCGTACACTTCAAATTTGTAAACCCACCAATCGCTAAAGGTCGAAGCCATTGCGCCGTGTTTGCGCATCTCATCGGCGACCTTGTAGCCTTCGAGAATGTGCGTGAACGTCCACACTTTAAAGCCCTGGTCGTCGGCAACGCGCAGGAGTGCGAGAATTTCATCCTGGCGGTAAGAGTGGCAGTGAATAATGCGCTTGTCTTCGAGAATTTCGACCAGCGGCTCGAGCTGCAAGTTCCTTCGCGGCGGGGCCAAATTTTTGTCTTTTTTCGAATTGGCGCGGTAGGTGTCCCACGCTGTGCGGTAATCTTTCGCGGCCTGAAAACGGTCGCTGAAAAACTGCTCGACGCCCATGCGTGTGTTGGGGTAGCGAATGGTGTTACGTTTGACGTTTTCGCCCAAAGCGAATTTGATGCTTGGGAAAGAGCCCTCGAAAAGCAAGCCTTCCGGCGAAGAGCCCCAGCGGAATTTCAGAATCGCGCTCTGCCCGCCGATGGGGTTGGCGGAGCCGTGCAGCAACTGCGTCGCGGTCACGCCGCCCGCAAGCTGGCGATAGATGTGAATCGAGCTGCTTTCAATCACGTCTTCCATGCGCACTTCCGAAGAAATCGACTGGATGCCTTCGTTAATGCTGGCCGCTGCAGAGTGCGAGTGCGCGTCGATAATGCCGGGCGTGACGTGCTTGCCGGTGGCGTCAATCTCGACGGCATTGCCGGGCGCCGAAAGATTTTTTCCAACGCTTTCGACTTTCCCGTCGCGTACGAGAAGATCGGCGTTTTCAATTATGCCGTCCGGCCCGGAAGTCCAGATTGTTGCGTTTTTGACCAGCACAGCGGCGGGCTGCTCCGGCTGGCTGGCGATGCCGTACGCGCCTTCCGGATAAACCAGCGACAGCGTTGACATGGACGCGGCTTTCTTCTTTTTTCGCTCTCTTTTTTTCTTCATTTCATTGGCGAAATCCGCGCGCCACTTGAAGGTCTCGCCGTTCGGCCAGGCGCCGTTGCCGAGAATGGCCTTGCCTTCAACCATGCCGCTCAAGCGAATCATGCCTTTTTGCCCAAGCGAGTCGCCGGAGAAAGAAAGCGTCACTTGCCGGCCATTGGCGTTGAATTTCGCGCCGGAAATCTTCTTGCCGTCAACGCGCAATGCCGCGCTGGGCTTGGCGTCCGTACCGGTGAGCATGACCATGCCGGTGTCCGCCGAAGCGCCCGAGTTCAAAGTCAGCGTCCAGTCGCCTCGCAGATCAACTTCCGGCGTAGTGGTGATTTCAAAGCGCTTGCCGCCGACCCAGGCGTCGTGAATTTTCGTGTCGCTGTTGAAAATGTCGCCATCGGTGACGATGAGGTTGGCGAGTTTGCCGCGTTCCACGCTGCCGAGAGAGCTGGTCATGTCGAGCCATGCAGCCGGCGCGGTGGTGAGTGCGGCAAGCGCACGATCTGTGGAAAGACCGCGCTCAACCGCCGTGCGCAGATTCTTGAGAAAATCGCCTTGTTTTTTGAGCAGGGAGGAAGTGAGCGCGAATTCAATGCCCGCTTTTTCGATGCGGCCGGCGTTTTCCGCAGCCATGTCCCAGTGGCGCAGATCGCGCAGGGAAACGTCAACTTCGTCTTCAATAGTGGCGACTTTTGGCGTTTCCGGGTAATTCAAAGGCACGATGATTTTCATCCCGGTTTTCTTCACATCGTCCAACCAGCGGTAACTGTGACCGCCGGTGCGCACCCACATGTTGAGGCCAAATTCCTTCTGCACTTTGGCGGCGCGCAGTGCGTTGAACTCGTTGTCGGTCTCCATGATGATGGTTTTTTGCTCGCTAAGATAGGGCTGCAATGCTTGCAGGGAAAGATTGACTTCCGGCGCGGTTTTGCCGCCGGGGGAGGCCGAGTAACCCGACCAGGATTTTTGATACCAGTCAGCGTCGTAAAATACCTGACGCTGCAAGGCGACTACGCCCATGAGCGAACTTGGATAATTGCTCAAATCACGACGGAACGATCGCCGCCCGCCGCCTTTTGTCATTGACATGCCGAGAGCAGCTTCGTCGACCAAAATGGTTTCGTTCTTCTCGCCGTCTTTCAACAGCACCAGTGCGCCGGTTCCGCGAAAGAGCCCTTGATTCGAGAAAGTAAGCACAGTCGTGAAGCCGTTTTCACGGAAGGTTTTCGCACTTTTGTCGTTGTGCTTGAACAAATCCGCCGCACGACGTTCCGGTCGCACAAATTGATTCCAGTAAACCGCGGCGTTGTTCGAACTCCCGCTGGCCGGCGCGCTGGCTTGCTGACCGCCGCCGCGACCGCCCGCCGGCGTGCGCCCGGAAGCCGGCGCGGCAATGCCGTAGTTGGTGTAAAGGTCGATAAATCCGGCGTAGACCGTTTTGCCGTTCATGTCATGTACAACGGCGTCGGCTGGAACTTTCACGTTCGGCCCGACCGCGTCGATGTAGCTGTCGCGTACGATGACGGTCGCGTTTTCAATGACTTTGCCTGGCACAACGACGACTTTGACGTTTGTCAGCGCGTGGACGTTCGGCGTGTTTTTGTGCAGCCCTTCCACAGGTCGTGTTTGTGCGGTGAGCTGCGATGCTGCGAGCATTGTGACGAACATTACGGTCAACAAATGGCGGAATTTCATAACGGACTCCTCTTCCTTAAAAGTAAAATGTATACTTGATATTGAATTTTCGGTAAGTTTGATGGAAGCAATGCCCGGCGAGAGTTTTAGCAAATAAATAGAGTGTTCGGCAAAGGATTGAAAATCGGTGCGTCGTCATAGCAACAGGAAGCGGGAGCATGCTTAATCATTGAATAAATGTGGGTGCAAGATAAGAGAGAACCTTTGCCAGAGCAAGCAAAGCAACGCGAAGTCTGTTGTGAAAGGTGTTTTTAACGAAGACAAATTGAAATAGATTATGTTCAGTGGAGCGTTCAAAAGCCGTTTGGTAAAAATCAGGAAACATTCATTTGGTTAAATCTGTCTTTTATTCCTTCACCAAAAACTTAAAATCCATCTGTTGCGACTCTTTCGTTTCCGTCTCTTCGGCGACCGTACGGGTTAGGAAAAAGCTTAGACAAGGAAGTCCATGGAAAAAGCAATCTCAGCCAAAACGCAAGATACGCGGACGCGCATTCTCGAAGTGGCGCATGAACTTTTTTTAGAGCACGGTTTCGAAAAAACGACGATGCGAAGAATTGCGCAAAAGGCGCACTTGGCTCCCGGGGCGGCCTACTATTACTTTAAATCCAAAGACCACATAGTTTTTTATTATTATGAGCAGGCTTATGACGAGCATTTGCCCGGTGCAAGGGAGATCCTGCGGAAAAAGCGTAGTTTGCAAAGCCGAATCGCCGGCGTGATTAAGGCGCATTTGGATGTTGCGCAGCCGTACCAGCCAATCGCAAGAGCGCTTTTTAAGACGGCCTCAAACCCTCGGCATCCGTTGTCGCCGTTTAGCGATGAATCGACGAAGCTGCGCCAAAAAAATATAGAATTGTTTCGCGAAGCGTTGAGCGGGAGCAACAAAAAGCTCAGCAAGATGCTGCTCGAACACGTCCCGGACATGCTTTGGATGTACAAGATGGGCGTCATATTCTACTGGATTTTCGATAATTCTCCGAGTACCGAAAAGACGTACCGGTTAATCGACAAAACGACTTCGCTGATTGTAAAACTTATCAAGATTTCGAACCTGCCGATTGTGCGCGGTTTTGCTATGCAAATGATGCGGGTTTTTCAAGAATTCAAGCCCTATGATTGATAGCGATGAGCTGTTTTTAAAAACGGAAATTTTAATAGAACGTGCAGGGTGTTCAGGCGTCTATTTGGGATGGCGGGACATGCGATAAAAACGGATATTTTTTTAATAACGCCAACCATTGTCTGAAACATGCGGTCTAAATCCTAGTCATGCGTCTCGATGATGGATTTTTTACTTGTTTCTTATGGGCGCTCTGAGGCTGGATTAGTGCAACATCAGGTAATGATTTTGGGCTTTTCAATTTGGGTGCTTTTGACGCTTAGATAAAATGTGAAATCGTTTCTACGATAAATTAACCCCCCGCAACCCTCTCATCTAAACAAAGGAGTACGTTATGAGGAAAAGGTGGTTCGCGTTGTACATGGTTCTATTAACCGTCGTGGCTTTCACGATTAACGGCGTCACGCAGGAGCAGCCCAAAGCGGCGGCGAGTGAAGCGCCAAAAGCCGAAAAGAAAGCCGAAGCAGTTGAGAAGAAGAAAGAAAAGAAAAAGCCCGGAAAGCCCTTTGATGAACTAGTGGAAGATTATGAGGTCATCGAAGGGCTTTTTACTTTTTATCGCAATGCTGACGAAGGCAAGGTTTATATGGAAATCAAGCCTGAGCAGTTTGAGAAGCTGTACCTTTGCGCGATTACGCGGGAAGCGGGCGACGGGTATTATTTCGATTCTTCTTCGATGATGGGCGATTTCCCGTTTATCTTGAAACGCGTCGGCATGAACGTGCAGTTCATCCACAAAAACGTCTATTTTCGCGCCGATGAAGAAGCCGCTTTAAGCCGCGCCGTGAAGCGAGGGCTGCCGAATTCTATTGTTGGAAATGCAAAAATTGAGAGCCAGCCGCACCCTGAACGCGGCAGTCTGCTGATTAATCCCGCCAGCCTTTTTGTGCAAGACGTCGGGCAAGTCGGCTATATTTTCAATGAATTCATTAAAAAACCGCGCTACAGCTTTGACAAGTCTAACAGCTATTTTAGCATGTTGAAGTCATTCCCGCACAATTCTGAAATTGAAGTGTCGTTGAACTTCAAAAGCTCGAATCCGCGCGGCGTGCCGACAATCCCGGACGCGCGCAGTTTTCAACACGTTTATCATTACAGCCTTGCCGAAATCCCCGAAAGCAATTTCAAACCGCGTCACGGCGATGACCGCGTCGGCCATTTTTTGACCATGCACCAGGATTACACTTCCGCGCTGCGCGAAACGCCGTACGTGCGCTATGTCAATCGCTGGCATCTGGAAAAAGCCGAGCCGCGCTTTGATGTTTCTCCGCCCAAGAAACCGATCGTTTTCTGGATTGAAAACACGGTGCCGGTCGAGTATCGCGACGCTGTTCGTGAGGGTACGCTTCTTTGGAACACAGCCTTTGAGAAAATCGGTTTTCGGGACGCGGTTGTCGTCAAACAGATGCCCGATGACGCGACTTGGGATCCCGCCGATGTTCGTTACAGCACCATACGCTGGATCGTCCAGCCGGGCGGCGGATATGCGGTAGGGCCGTCTCGCACCAACCCGTTCACCGGCGAACTTTATGACGCAGACATACGCATTAGCGCCGACTATGTGCGTTACATGTTCACTGAACACGATGAATTCACCACGCCCGTCGCTCGTGGCGATTCAATCGCCGCTGCCAACGGTCTTTACAAAAAATACGGCCCCGGCGCATGCGATTACGCCGACGGCAAGGCGAAGCAAGTCGCTTTCGGTTGGAGTCTGTTGACGGCGCGTAGTGCGGCGAACGGCAAAGTCGACGTGCAGGAATACATTCACAACGCTCTGGTTGACCTTGTCGCCCACGAAGTTGGACACACACTTGGTTTGCGACACAATTTCAAAGCCAGTACGACGCACTCTCTCGATGAATTGCAAAACGTAGAAACGACGACAGCGGAAGGCTTGACCGGTTCTGTCATGGATTATAATCCGGTCAACATTGCGCGAAAAGGCGAGAACCAGGGCGTCTTTTTTCACAATACCCTCGGCACCTACGATTATTGGGCGATTGAGTACGCCTACAAGCCGGTTGATGCGAATAGTTCGGAAAGCGAAAAAGCAATGTTGGAACGCATCGCTTCAAAGGTCGCTGATCCCAAGTTGACCTACGGCACCGACGAAGATGCATTTTTTGGCCCCCGTGGCATTGATCCAAGGGCAAACCGTTATGACATGGGCGCTGATCCAATCGCTTGGTTCAAAACGCGTTTGGAGCTTTCAAATGAGCTTTGGGGCGGCATGGAGTCACAGTTTGAGAAAAAAGGCGGTCGTTACCAAAAACTGCGCCGCGTCTTTCAGCAAGGGTTGGGAGAGTACTACACGGCGGCCTACAGCGTTCCAAAATACATCGGCGGACTCTATCACAATCGCGACCATATCGGCGACCCGAACGGACGTATGCCGTTTGAGCCGGTGTCTGCGACAAAACAACGTGAAGCGCTCGATTTTCTGACGACCCACATTCTTGGGCCGGACGCGTTCAATTTTTCTGCTGAGATGTTGAACAAACTGGCTCCGGAGCGATTCTCCGATTTCAGCGGTTCCGTTTGGAACGCGCGCCGCATCGATTACCCTGTGCATGATGCGATTCTTTCGATTCAGTCTTTCCCGCTGAACCATCTTTACAACCCGTTGTTGCTCAGCCGGATGGTTGATATTGAGCTGCGCTTCAACGGCAGTGAGAAATTCACCATGGCGGATATGTTTAGCGAAGTTCGCAACGCGGTTTGGGCGGAGGTTGAAAATTATTCGAATATCAATAGTTTCCGCCGCAATCTGCAACGCCGGCATTTGGCGAAGTTGGTCGCATTGGTTGTGAAGCCGGGACGCGGCGTGCCGGAAGACGCTTGTACCATGGCGCGCGCGGATTTGAGCCAGTTAAAAAGCCAAATCGAGCAGGCCGTTTCCAGCGGCAGCATCGACGCTTACACCAAGGCGCATCTCGAAGAGTCACAGGCGCGGATTGAGGCGGCTCTTCAGGCCGGGCTCAATCGACAAATGGGGATGTAATCGATATTTCTAACAAATTTCACATACTCCGGTCGCGAATCGTTTGATTCTTGACCGGAGAAATGAAAAATACAAAAGCGGATCGCCTATCTTCACAAGAAGGCGTTCCGCTTTTTTTGTGGACTTCATGTTCTCAAGAAAATGTCGCCTGTTACCGCAATCGGCTGCAACATGAAAAAATTTAATCGAAAAGGATTTGTGTTATGAGCTATTTTAAAGGAAAAACCGTTTTTATTACCGGAGCCAGTCGAGGCATCGGCAAGGCGATTGGTTTGCGTATGGCGCAAGCAGGCGCCAATATCGTCGTCGCAGCCAAAACAACTCAGCCGCACCCGAAGCTTCCGGGCACCATTTTTACGGCGGCGGAAGAAATGGAGCAGGCTGGCGGAAAAGGTCTTCCTTTACAGGTCGATATTCGATTTGAAGAACAGGTTTATGACGCTGTTGAGAAGGCGGTCGACGCGTTTGGCGGTATTGATATTTTGGTGAACAACGCCAGCGCAATTCAATTAACCGGCACGCTGAAAACACAAATGAAACGCTACGATTTGATGCACAATATTAACACGCGCGGCACATTTTTGACCACCCAGGCTTGTTTGCCGCATCTGCTAAAAGCGGAAAACCCGCACGTGTTGAATCTTTCGCCGCCGTTAAATATGGAAGAGCGCTGGTTCGCACCAAACGTCGCTTATACCATGGCCAAATTCGGTATGAGCATGTGCGTTCTCGGCATGGCGGGTGAATTTCGCAACGAGGGCGTTGCTTTCAACGCGCTTTGGCCGCGCACAGCCATTAAAACCGCTGCGGTGAAAAATATTCTTGGAGGCGACGAGATGATGAAGCGCAGTCGGAGCGTGGATATCATGTCCGACGCCGCTTTTGCGATTTTTTGTAAAAACAGCCGCGAGTGCACAGGCAATTTTTTTATCGATGAAGATGTGTTGAAGCATGAAGGCGTCACGGATTTCAGCAAGTACGCAGAAGTGCCGGATAAAGAATTAATCGCAGATTTTTTTGTTTAGTTCGCAGACCATGCAAATCCGCGTACGTGTGATTTTTTTGCTCGTCTTTGCTTTTGCCGGCATTGGCGCAGTTTTTTCGCTTGAACCATTGCCGCAAAGTCTTGCCTATCACGCCTTTGCTGACAAGAGAGCGCTTTTGGGCATTTCGAATTTCTGGAATGTGGCGTCCAATCTGCCGTTTTTGATGATCGGTGCGCTCGGGTTTTTGAGAGTGCGAAGAAACAAGGCGTCGCATCTTGGGTCGTCTGCTCGGCAAGCATACCTGGCGTTTTTTGTGGGGGTGTTTTTCACTGGCTTTGGGTCGGCGTATTATCACTGGGTGCCGGATAACGCTTCTCTCGTCTGGGATCGGCTGCCGATGAGCGTCGCATTTATGGGGCTTTTTGCCGCGATCTGGTGTGAACGGATCAACGAAAAGTGGGGACGTTTGAGCTTGATTCCGCTGGTTACTGTTGGCTGCACCAGCGTTTTTTACTGGTTCTGGTCTGAACTGCAAGGAGCTGGGGATTTGCGATTCTACGCAGTGGTACAACTCCTTCCACTGATTCTAATCCCGCTTATCTTACTGATGTTTCCTGCCCGTTTTACTCGCGGATATGATTTCATGATCGCTGTTTTTTTATATGGTGCGGCGAAATTGGCCGAAACTTTTGATTATGCGTTTTATGATTCGGCGATAATTTTTAGCGGGCACACGGCAAAACATTTTGTTGCCGCCGTTGCAATTTATTGGCTGTTGAGAATGCTGCGCCTGCGCACAGCAAAGGATTTTGAGTAAGTCTCACACTTAATCTGGTTGAAGACGCTCCCATCATTCTGAAAATAAACTCGCTAAAATTAGCGAATTTTTAATTTTCGGTGATTTTTCTCTTTACAAATCTTCATTTGCTGATTTTATTTAAACGTTTAAGCTTTATTTGAGGAGATTTAGCCTGAACAGGTTTAAGATAACCTGCCATTTAACCCAAAACGAGAGGAGAGGTAAGAGGTATGAAGGTATCCCGAACCAAACTGTTGGGCGCGGTTACACTTGCTCTTTTCCTGGTGATCGGTTTGTCCGGCGGCGCTTTCGCCGGAACGACCGGTAAAATTGTCGGCAAAGTCGTTGACAAGGAATCCGGCGAATCGTTGCCTGCTGTGAACGTGACCATCGTTGGCACGAACTTGGGCGCCGCAACGAACGTCAAAGGCGAGTATTTCATTCTGAATATTCCGCCAGGCTCTTATTCGGTTCGCGCACACATTATCGGATACGGTGCGGTTACGCAAACGAATGTACGCGTTAGCATCGATCAGACGACGACGGTCAATTTTACCGGCGGATTTGCGTTAGCGCAAGAAGTTATCGCCGGCCAGGAAGTTACGATTGTTTCGGAACGTCCGGTAGTTCAGCCTGACGTTTCCGCGAATATCGCGAACGTGTCTTCCACCGAAATCGAGAACATTCCTATCACCAGCGTTACCGAAGCCATTGACCTTCAAGCGGGTATTGAGCCTGGTTTGAATATTCGCGGCGGCGGCGCAGGACAGCTTTCTTTCCAAATCGACGGCCTTACGCTCAGAAACGGCCGCGATAACACGCCTTTTACCACGATTAGCTACACATCTATTGACGAATTTCAAGTACAAACAGGCGGCTTTAACGCTGAGTACGGCAATGTTCGCTCTGGTTTGATCAATGTTGTCACGAAAGACGCGCCAAGAGACCGCTACACGGCGGATGCATTGGTTCGCTATCAGCCGGCGCGTAAAATGAACTTTGGTCCAGGACCAAAGGACGCCAACGGTTATTGGATTCGTCCGTACCTCGACTCTGATATTTCCGGGGTTGGAACCGCAGGCGGCCCTTGGGACCGTTACACGCAGCGGCAATATCCGGATTTTGACGGTTGGAACTTGATCAGTCAGAATTTGGCTGATGACGGCGACCCGTCAAACGACCTTTCCGTTGCTCAACTGCAAGAGATTTTCAAGTATCACCACCGCAAAGACACGGACGTCAATATTCCGACCTACGAACTCGACGCCACTGTTGGCGGCCCGCTGATTCCAGGCGGCAGCAGCAAGTTAGGCAATGCGCGTTTTATCGTGTCTTATCGTGGTACGCAAACGCCTTATTTTTACCCTCAAGCCGCAGTTTTAGGTGATCAATTAGGTTCTACGGCAGGTTACCCGGATCCGGTTGAATCTGGTCGCGACGCTTTCCGCGATGACTTGGTTCAAGGTAAGATTACGGTTGATTTGAAGCCGACCATGAAGGTGAATCTCCAGGGGTTGTGGGCGAAAGCGACGGGTCAGGCGTTTGGCGCTTTTTCAACAGTGAATAATCCGAATCCTCAGCCGGGCGGCATTGGCCCATACTCGTGGAGCGATCACGGCATGTTGAGCGACAATGCCGACCACGTCGGCAGAAGCGCGATCTTCGGCACCGACCGTTATTCGATCGCGGACGTAGAAAATACCATGTTCGGAGCGTCATTTACGCACACGCTTAATCCGAGCACTTTCTACGAATTGAGTCTGAACCGACTGGAAACGAATTATGATTCTCATCCCTCACGACGTCGAGATTTTTCATCAGCATTTACCGTTGGCGGCACTTCTCTTGACGAAGCGCCTTTCGGATGGACTTCGAATGGAACCAACTCGATTGGCAGCGGCTTGCGGCTTGGCGGTCACTGGGCGCGCGCTCGTGACACTTCAAGAGTCGCCGTTTATACCGGTAAATTTGATATTACCAGCCAGTTGAATCGCATCAGTCAATTCAAGGCCGGCGTAGAAGTCATTTATAGCGATTATGATATGACCTACGGCTCTGATGATTCAGTTATCGTTCACCTTGAGCGTTCGAATCAGCAATGGCAGCGCGAGCCGATTCAAGGCGCCGCTTATGTCCAGAACAAACTCGAGTTCAAGGGCATGATCGCCAACTTGGGCGTACGCATGGATTATTTTGATCCGGGCGGCGACTGGTGGATTTATGGTGCGTATGATCGCTCTTTCACAGCGAAAAACAAGAATACGCGCGATGAATTGCTCGAAACGGCGCCAACGGACAAGCAGCTCACACTTAGCCCGCGTCTCGGGGTCTCGTTCCCGATCACGGTTGACAGCAAATTGTATTTCAATTATGGCTTCTTCCGCCAGATGCTGACTTCGCGCGAATTGTATCAGATCGAACGCCAGTGGTTAGGCAATATCGGTAACATCGGCGATCCGAACCAGCCGATGCCTCGCACGATTGCTTACGAACTCGGCTATGACCATAACCTGTTCGACCAGTACCTGCTGCGCGTTTCCGGCTACTACCGGGATAACGAATTGCAGCCGCGCAGCGTGCAATTTACTAGCATCGACGCCGCTGTTAATTACAACGTCTCTCAGCCATTAAACTACAGCGATGTTCGCGGCTTTGAAATTACCTTGAACAAAATCCGCGGCAAGTGGCTGCGCGGTTTCGTGAATTACACATTCATGCAGTTCAAGTCGGGTAACTTTGCTTTTGGCCAACAGCTCGAAAATACAGTCGATCAACGCAATTATGAGCGCACCTCGACTGACCACTACCAAAACAAGCCTGTTTCTCAGCCATACGCCAGCTTTAACCTTGAATTCCTGACCCCGCAAAACTACGGCCCAAGCAACCTCCTCGGCGATTTCCGAGTGAGTTTCCTTGGCGGCTGGCGTGCAGGTCAATCCTTCACCTGGGCGGGAGATGAAGGCGCCACCATTCCTGGCTTGCAAAACAACATCCGCATGAAAGACTTCTTGAGCCTCGATCTCAGAATCAGCAAAAACATCGCGACCACTTCGAGCGGCCGCGCACAGCTCTTTCTGGATGTGAATAACATTTTCAATATCAAGCAAATGTATTTCAATCCGTTCAACGTTTACGGCGGACCGTTTGAAAGCTCGACTTCACGCGATTTTGGTCAGTACATGGGTTCGTTGCACCTTCCGGAATCGACTTATAAGGATCTGCAAGATTCTGAAAAGCCGCTCTGGATTCCAGGCAACGACAGACCAGGCTCTTTCCGCAAAGACGGCGTTGCTTTCGTGCCGATTGAAGTACGCGGCAGCCAGGCAAGCCTGCCCAGCGCAGATGACATCGGCGCTCTGGAAGCAAATCGTCGCGTGCTCGGTTATGCAACCGATAGCGGCACCTACTATGAGCTTGTAAACGGCGCTTGGCAGCAAGCCGACGCCGGTTTTGTCAAGCAGGTTTTGAATGACAAGGCATACATCGATATGCCGAATGAAATCCACCGCACGTTCTTGAATCCGAGAACGGCCGTCTTTGGCGTACGGGTTTCTTTCTGATTTAATTGAGTGTTTAACTCTGACAGGGTCTGAACTCTGTCAGAGTTACATAACGAACACAAAAAGTTTTAGAGAGATAGAGGAGGTATCAATGAAGAGCATCCAGTCGAGCATACTCAAGTCATCATTGCTCTTGGCTGTGCTTGTTATGATTGGCGTTCAAGACGCCAGCGCACAGTTCGAGTTCAGATGGATGACGGTGGGCTCTTTGCAATCGCCGTATTCGGAGGGCGGCGTATTGCGAGAACAAGAGCCTTTTGATAACGCGCCGAGCCAATTCCCGGCAATTGATTGGCGCGCAGGTAACTACCGCGCGCAAGGCTTGTGGGTCGGCACGAAAAACTTCACTGACGAAAACGGTGAAAACTTTCCCCACAAAGTTGCACACATCGGCCCGCGCTCGGGCGGCGAAGTGCAGTTTTTCCCAACTCAGCTTGAAGTTATAAGCAAGTATGATCCGGAAGTTTTGGTCGACGGCGCCAAGTCTTTCCAGCGTTTCGTCTTTATCGATGAAATCGATCCGGGCCTCGACGCTGACCGTATGATTCACATTGTGAATAACAACCGCGTTGGCATTGAAATGGATTTGAAGATTCGCGCCTGGAGTCAAGAATACCACGACTCCTACCACATGCTCGAATACAACTTCACCAATACGGGCAATGTTGACTCCGATCCTGAGATTGAATTAAGCGCGCCATTAACGGACGTTTATTTCTTTTTCATTAGTCGTTATGCGCTTTCCGACGGCGCTTCATGGGTTACCGGAAACGGCGCCCCGTGGGGTAAATTCACGATGAACGACGCAGTCGGCGACGGACATGAAGACTATGAAGTCGATTTTCGTGCGCAATACGCTTGGTTCGGCTGGTCGATTTTCCAGAACGAATTTAACGCCTTGGGCGGCCCGATGTGGGCGGAACACTGGACAAGCGCTCCGGTGCCGGATACGACGGGACGTCTTGCCGCAGCACACATGGTTGGCCGAATTTATATCCACGCTGATAAATCCGCATCGGATGAATCTGACGATCCGGAACAGCCGAGAACCATGGGAGTGAAAGGCAGTGATGAGCCTGACTTGGTTGATGATGAATTCGACAAAGAATTGATGTTCCGTCAGTTTAGAGACTTCATTGAGCTTGGCCGACAGTATCCTCATCATGCTGACCTGATTGTACCGTCGGGTGAATTCGATAAGCAGAATGCAGACCCGGCAGCAGCTTTTGGCATTTACGACGAAGGCGGCTGGGCGACGGTTGAAGGTTTCGGACCGTATGAAATGGCCATTGGCGAAAATGTCCGACTTGTTATCGCCGAATCGGCAGGCGGTTTAAGTGATGACGCCAAATCCGAGATTGGTATAGCTTATCGTAACAATCTCAAGTTTAACGGCGGCGGCGAAGATGACCTCATTGAGTACAACGGAACCTCGATGACCAAAAATCAATGGGTGATGACCGCAAGAGATTCACTTTTCCAGGTCATGGAACGTGCTCGCGCGAATTTCCAATCTAATTATGCAATCCCGGCTCCTCCAGCTCCACCGACAAGATTCGAAGTGACTTCTGGCCCGGATAAAATATCTCTGACTTGGGACGCCTCTGATGCTGGAGGTATTCAAGGATGGGAAGTTTGGCGGGCTTCAAGAATGTTCCAGGACCCCACTGGTTATGAACTCGTTGCAACTTTGGACGCAGGAGCTCGCAGCTATGACGACGCTGCTGTTCAGCGCGGTATTGAATACTACTATTATCTCCAGGCTGTTGGAGCAACGAACAGCAATTCTACAGGTTTAACGCCAACCGGCGTTCCGTTGAAGAGCGGGCGTTACTATACGCAAACATACCTGCCTGCAACGCTAAAGCGTCCGGCTGGAAATCTGGAAGCAATGCGCGTTGTTCCGAATCCGTTTAACCTCGCGTCCGACATGGAAATCCGTTGGCCGGACAAGCAGGATAAACTTGGTTTTCTCGATATCCCTGGTCAGTGTACAATCCGTATCTATTCGCAGCTTGGCGAATTGATCGACACGATTGAGCACACAGACGGCAGCGGGGACGAATTCTGGGATCACACCACGTCTTCACGACAGGTCGTATCCAGCGGCATTTACATCGCCGTTATCGAAGACACTGAAACCGGCGAAAGAGTGACCAGAAAATTCACCATCATTCGCTAAAAAGATATGGAGAAAATCATGAAAAGATATTTGTCACTCACCTTGCTGACCGGAGCGGCGCTTCTGTTCGCCGCCTCTGGCGTTTTCGCGCAGCAAGGTTTTGATCAAGAGCCGGAGACCGAAAAACTGGCTCAGACGGGCATGAAGTTTTTGAGCGTTTCTCTTGATGCGCGCTCCGCCTCAATGGGCGACGCCATCAGCGCATCGAATAACGCATCTGCCACCGGGATGTTTTACAACCCGGCAAGTATGGCTCGCATGAACAGCACTTTCGAAGCTGTCGTCGGGCAGGCGCAGTGGATTGTGGACATTGACTACAACTACGCCGCGCTTTCTTTTAAGCCGGGTGACGGCGGCCTCGGCGTGTTCGGCTTCTCATTGTTGACGGTCGATTACGGCGATATTACGGAAACCATTCGCTTCGACAACGAAGCCGGGTACCTGGACGTTGGCGAGTACAGCCCGACAGCGCTTGCCGTCGGCTTTGGCTATGCCAATGCGTTGACGGATCGTTTCGCAGTCGGCGGTAACGTCAAGTACGTTCGTGAAGATTTGGGCGCTTCTATTTTACGCGGCAGCACCGGCAGCTTTGAGCGCTCTGAAAACAAGGCCAGCACCATGGCATTTGACTTCGGCTTGATTTATCAAACCGGCTACAAAAGTCTGACCTTCGGCATGAATGCGCGCAACTTCTCGCAGGAATTGACCTACGCGGAGGAAAGCTTCGAATTGCCTTTGACCTTCCGCATCGGCCTGTCGATGGACATGCTCGACTTCAGCAGCATGGATCAGGAACGCCACGCTTTATTGCTTTCCGTAGACACTGAGCGTCCTCGCGACTTCAGTGATATGGTTCGTTTAGGCGTTGAGTACAAGTTCCTCAATCGTCTGTCACTGCGCGGCGGTTACGCATTCCCGCAAGATGAATCCGGCGTGTCATTCGGCGGCGGTTTCTACCAATCTTTCGGCGAGAACGGCGGCGTTCAGATTGATTATTCCTACACCGATTTTGGCGTATTCGACAAAGTGAACCGTTTTACCTTCAAGTTCGCTTTCTAAGAATTTTCCTGCCAAATACGATACAAGGCGCGAGATGCGGAGAGAGGGTCTCGCGCCGTTTTTTTGCCAGCCTGCAGTTGAGCGCGATGTTCAAATTTATTCCAAAATTCTTCAGTTATCCAATTAAACGAGAAAAGAAGCGCATTTGGCGCTTTTTTGCATTTGGCGTTATCCCGGTTGTATTCGCTTGTTCAGAAAATACCGACGTGCCGCTGCAACAGGAAGGTTCTGCCCAAATTGATAATTTGCCTTCTTTCTCTGAGATGACAAATGAAGCGGGATTGGGCGATTTTAAACACGAAAACGGCGCTTTTGGCAAAATGTGGTTCCCGGAGCAAATGGGGTCTGGCGGCGGCTTTATCGATTACGACGGCGACGGTTGGCTCGATGTCCTCCTGGTCGGCGGCGGCGCGATGGCGGAAGGAACAATTGAAGAACCGGAAGCGCTCTGGCTTTACAGAAACCAAAGTTCCTCCCTTCGCAGGGAGGCCGGGGGGGACGTAACACCGAGTTCCCCCGACCCGAGCCCTGAAATCATCCGCCGAAACACACCTTCAAAGAAGACAAAATTTTCACTCGCAACCGCACAAGCCGGTCTTGCCGGAATCCACGCCTACGGCACCGGCGTCTGCGTCGCCGACTACGACAACGACGGCGACCAGGATTTTTTCTTCACCACTCTGCAGGAAAATTTTCTCTTTAGAAACGACAGCGGCGTTTTCACCGACGTTACCAAGTCCGCTGGTTTAGATCAGCCGATTCTCTGGAGCAGTACCGCTGTTTTTTTTGACGCCGACCGCGACGGCTGGCTTGACCTTTACGTCGCAAACTATGCCGACTGGTCGCCCGAGGCTGACAAGTGGTGCTCGCTGGACGGCAAGACAAAAGTGTATTGCGGGCCGTCGATGTACACCGGCGTTCCCAGCGCTTACTACCGCAACAACGGCGACGGAACGTTCACTGAAATGACCAAAGCGGCAGGTTTTGAAAAAACGGCGGGCAAATCCCTAGGCGTCGCCGAGTTCGATTTCAACGGCGACGGCTGGCCGGATTTGTTTGTCGCGAATGACGGCGAGGGCGACTTGCTCTACCAAAACAACGGCGACGGCACATTTACCGAGCGCGGCATGGCCAGCGGCTTTGCCTACGGCCAGAATGGAGAAGCCCGCGCCGGGATGGGCATTGACGCTGGCGTCGTTGACGACTCTGGTTTGCCGTCGGTGTTTGTCGGCAATTTTTCCGAAGAAATGATCGGCGTATACCGCTACTCTGAAAAAGGTTGGTTCATCGACCGTTCCGCCGTTTCAAAAATTGGCCGAGCAAGCATGCGATCGCTCACTTTTGGCGTGTTTTTAATGGACGCCGAGTTCGACGGCGACCTCGACCTTTTCGCAGCCAACGGACACGTTTATCCGACGCGAACGCGCCTGCAAAAAGGCGTGACGTATAAACAGGAATTCCAGCTTTTTCTCAACGACGGCGACGGTGATTTCGAAGAAGCAAATGACAAGATCGGCGGCGTTTTCCACCAAAAAATGGTTGCCCGCGGAACTGCTTTTGGGGACATTGACCGAGACGGCGATCCGGACATTTTGATTACGGAAAACGGCGGCCCCGCACACATTTGGCGCAATGACGTCTCAAACGGAAATTTCTTGCGAATCAAGCTGAAAGGGCGTGCAAGCAACCGGGACGCCTTGGGCGCACAACTTGAAGCCTTCACCGGAACAAAAAAAATGGTGCGACGCGTTCGCACAGGTTCAAGCTACCTTTCTCACTCCGAGTTGACCGCAACTTTTGGCTTGGGGCAATCTACAAAAGTCGACTCGCTCATCATCTCATGGCCAAGCGGCGCTTACGACCGTTTTGAATCCCTTGAAACTCATCAGGAAATCCATATAATCGAAGGCTTGGGAATAGAAAAAATTTTAAAATTCGAAAATTAGAGTCTGATCATCGAAGACTAAAATGGATAAAAAAACAATAGCAGGCGGGTTGCTGACGCTTTTGCTGATTTTTGCCTGCTCGTCAGAAGAAATTCCGACCGAAGAAAAACGCAAGAACGCCGACCCTCGTGCCGCGCAATTCCTGATTCAATCTCAGGACGCTTTCAAAAATAAATGGTATGGTTTCGCTCTTGCCCTTGCAGACAGCGCCGAGTCATTGGCGCCGGAGCTTGCTGACGTTTATTTCCAACGGGGGCTGGTGCTGACAGCGCTGCGGCGGTACGAAGACGCCGAAAAAGCCTATCAAAAAGTCATTTCTCTCGACCCCAATTATCGCGGCGCTCGAATGAATATGGGCAGCACGGCGTTACGACAAGGCGACCAAGATCGCGCATTAAAATATTACCGTCAGGAGTTCAAAGCGTTTCCCGCACCGGGCGTTTTGCACCAGATTGGGCGCGTGTATGCCGAGGGCGACCAACCGGACAGCGCGCGCAT
This sequence comes from uncultured Deferribacteres bacterium, assembly GCA_964014485.1. Taxonomy (GTDB): domain Bacteria; phylum Zhuqueibacterota; class Zhuqueibacteria; order Zhuqueibacterales; family Geothermadaptataceae; genus CAXHAT01. The sequence goes on along the minus strand of CAXHAT010000064.1, from coordinate 10,724 downwards.
TTTCTACGAACGCGCCATTTCTTTGGACAGTTCTTTTGCGACGGCCTACCTGCGAATCGGCGAGCTTCTGAAGGAACAGGGCGAGTTGGAAGAAGCGATTGAATACGCACGGAGCGGTTTGAAAATCCAACCTGAAAGCATCAATTATCAATATTTCCTGGGATCGCTGCTGCAGCTTGCCGGGGAGTCTGAAGAGGCCGCCGGGATTTTGCAAAATGTTGTCGAAAAGCAGCCATGGCATTACTGGGGAAATTATAATTTGGGTCAGGCGCTTATGCGGCTTGGCAAAGAAGAGCAGGGAAAACGCTACTTGGCCGAAGCGGAAAGTTTGCAGGTCAAGTTGAAAGATATTCAGGACTGGCAGGCTTTAGCGGAGGCGAACCCCGACCAACATATGCTCTGGGTCAATCTCGGCGAGGCGTTCCGGCGCGCCGGGCGAATTGATGAAGCCATTGAAGCGCACAACGTTGCGCTCTCCATCGACCCGACCCACGTAGCTTTGCGGAATAATATCGCGAACATGTACATTCTCAGCGGCGACACGACGGCGGGCGTTTTTCATTACGAAACGATACTCGGCCAACATCCTTATTTTCCAGACGTTTGGCTTAATCTTGGCGTTGTTTATGCGAAGCGCGGCAACGTGAAATTGGCGCGTGAAACCTGGGAAAAAGGATTAAAGTATGCTCCCGGCGATTCTATTCTCGAAGCCTACATCGCCAAGCTGCCGGCTGAATATTGATTTAAAAACCAACTTTGTCGAGACTGCCGAAAAAATCCCGGGCTTGTCATTCTGAAAGAATCTTTGTTATCGTCCGGCGCAGATTATGCTCACAAGTTCAAGGATGAGGTCAAAAAAAGATGCTTCCAGCATGACAAGTTTGGGCTTTTTCAACAGTCTCAATAGAGTTCCGAACCTTGTCAGAGTTACATTGGTGCAAACCATGAGAAACATAATCGCAACTTGCTCAATCATTCTTGCCGCAAACGCGCTTTGCGCCCAAACTCGCTTCACCGACTTCACCCAGACCGCCGGAATCGACCATAATTACGTCGGCTATGAATATGGCGGCGGCGTGGCGTGCGGCGATTTCAACGGTGACGGCTTCCTTGATCTCTACGTGCCGAACGGCAGGGGCAAGGGCGATTTTTTGTTCTTAAATAACGGCGACGCGACATTTACCGAGGTTGGGAAAGCCGCCCGTGTTGCGGATGAAGATTTGAGCATCGGCGTGGTTGCCGGGGATGTTGATAACGACGGCGATCTTGACCTTTACGTGACCAATTTTGCTGCGCCGAACCGGCTTTATCTGAACAACGGCACAGGCGTTTTTCGTGATTTTGCCGTCCCCGCCGGAGTCGCGGACAACGGGCCGGGTTCAAGCGCTGCAATGGTGGATTACGACAACGACGGCGACCTGGATATTTATGTACTCAACCGTTCGTCGAGACATTCGAGCATCCTTTATCGCAATAACGGCAACGGCTCTTTCACGAACGTCACCGCAGCGGCGGGAGTCGGCGTGAGCGGGCGCTGGCTTGAAGCGGCGTTTTTCGATTATGATTTGGACGGCGATCAGGATTTGTTTCTTGTCGAAGAATTTGAAATGGATCAATTTTTCGCCAATAACGGCGACGGTACGTTTACCGATATAACCGCTTCAACCATTTCACGCGAGACCGACGGCATGGGAATCGATTTCGCCGATTATGACAGCGACGGCGACTTCGATTTTTATATCGGCGACTATTACAACGATCCGCTTTTCCGCAATGACAACGGCGTTTTCCAGGATGTTTCTACCGAGTCGGGAATCGAAAATCTGGGCGTTGGCTGGGGCGTAAATTTCATGGATTTCGACAATGACGGCGACAAAGACGTCTACGTCATTAACGGGGCCATGCTCGATTCGAAGCTTGATCGCCCCAATGCCTTCTTTGTCAACGATGGCAACGGCAAGTTTACCGAAAAAGCGGCTGAATTTGGTCTGGACATTGTCGGCGACGGGCGGGGCAGCGTGAGCGCCGATTTTAACCGCGACGGTTATCTTGACATATTTTTCGTCTGCGTCCTGCGCGGCAAAAGCGCGCTCTTTTTGAACAAAGGCGGTTCCAACAATTGGATCACATTGAAGCTCGAAGGCGTTCTCAGCAATCGCAGCGCCGTTGGTGCACGCGTGGAGGTGACAGCGGGCGGCGTTACTCAAATTGACGAAGTGCGCGCTGGTTCAAGTTATGCGTCCATGCATCCGTTAGAATTGGAATTTGGTTTGGAGCGCGGTCAGATCGTTGATAAAATAGTCGTTCACTGGCCTTCGGGCACAGTTCAAACCCTTGAAAACGTTGCGATTAACCAACTGCTCAAAATTACCGAGCCTGCCGAGACGACTTCGATTGGCGAAAACATTTCCCTGCTTCCGAAAGAATTCAGCGTTTCACAAAACTTTCCAAATCCTTTCAATCCGTCAACGGAAATTCGCTATTCTTTGCCTCAGCAGAGCCGCGTTGCATTGAAAATCTCCGATATTTCGGGGAGAATCATTCGTCAAATAGATCGCGGCGTCGAGCGGGCAGGGGAGCATACGATTGTATGGCATTCCAATGCTAACGATGGCTCGCGCGTCGCTTCCGGCGTTTATTTCTATCAAATTTTTATTCAGACCGAAAATTCTCGCCAAGCTTCAGAACCCCAAAAAATGTTGTTGTTGAAGTGAACTACATTTTCTCAAAAATTCGCGAGGAAAGGCGTGGGTGAATATATTTTGCCTTTGGCGCCTCGATTCTCAGAGCGTATCAACAAGAACGAGTTGTCAAATAACGCCGCATGGATTTTGGCCGCGTTTTTCGCCGGTTTTTCCTTAGGCTGCGATTCTTCGACCACAGATGTCCCCCCTCCGTCTACTGAAAATGCCAAAAAAACAGCTATTCAATTTACCGACGTGACTCAAAACGCCGGCCTTGATCAATTTGTGCATGAAACCGGCGCTGTTGGCGACAGGTGGTTTCCGGAGGCGATGGGGGCGGGGTGCGGGTTCATCGATTACAACGGCGACGGCTGGCAGGACATTTTGCTCGTTGGCGGCGGTCGTTGGGAGCCGCGAGCTGACAGCCCGGTTCCGGCGCTCTGGCTTTATCGCAACGACAAAAACGGCGCGTTTTCGCTGGTGACGGAAGAAGCCGGGCTTGGCGGAATTGAAGCCTACGGATTCGGCGTGACCTGCGCCGATTATGACAACGACGGCGACGAAGATTTCTATTTTACCGTCCTCGGCCCGGACATGCTTTTTAGGAACGACGACGGCGTTTTTACTGAAGTCGGGGAAAAAGCGGGCGTGGACGGCGGCGAGCTCTGGAGCAGTTCCGCCATGTTTTTTGACGCCGACAATGACGGCTGGCTCGACTTGTACGCCGGGACATACGTCGATTGGTCGCCGGCCACGGATTTGTTCTGTACTCTCGACGGCAAAACCAAAAGTTATTGCACGCCAGAGCTTTACAAAGGACTGCCGGGAAGATTTTACCGCAACAACGGCGACGGCACTTTTTCCGACCAGACAGAGCAAGCTGGATTCCTGCCGTCCCCAGGGAAAACGCTTGGCATGGTCGCCTTCGACTACAATCGCGACGGCTGGATAGACGTGGCGGTTGCAAACGACACCCAGCGCGATCTGCTGTTCGAAAACAACGGTGACGGAACTTTTGCCGAAAAGGGTGCGATGAGCGGCTTGGCCTATGACGAAAACGGACGTGCTCGTGCAGGCATGGGCATCGACGCAGGAGTCGTGGACGAGAGCGGGGAAGAAACCGTTTTTGTCGGGCATTTTTCAAAGGAAATGATCGGTGTTTTTCGCTATGCCGGAAACGGTTTTTTCGCGGAGCGCGCCGCAGTCTCAAAAATTGGAAGGCCTAGCCTGCTCACGCTGACGTTCGGTCTGTTTCTATTCGACGTGGATTTGGACGGCGACCTCGATTTATTTGCTGCGAACGGACACGTACAGGAAGACATTGAAGTCACGCAAGACGGCATTAGCTACCGCGAACCGCCCCATATTTTTGTGAACGACGGCGACGGTCAATTTCGAGACCTCGGGATGGAGATCGGCGGCGTTTTTGCCAAAAATCTCGTCGGACGAGGCGCGGCTTACGCGGATTATGACAATGACGGTGACCTTGACATTCTCGTCACTGAGAACGGCGGCCCGGCGCATTTGTGGTGCAATGATTCCGAAACGGGAAACAATTTCTTGAGAATATCGCTGCGCGGCGAGGGGGGAAATAGGGACGCTTTAGGCGCTCGCGTTGTTGTGAAAACGGGGGAACAGAAGATGGAACGAATGACCCGCACCGGCTCAAGCTTTTTGTCGAATTTTGAGAAAACCCATACTTTTGGTTTAGGCGCAGCCTCAAAAGCGGACTCAGTTTCCATTTTTTGGCCTGACGGGCATGTGCAGCATTTGACTGATTTACCGGGCGGGCAAACGCATTTGATTGAGCGAAAATAAGCAGGGCGGCATTGTCTAAAGAAATTTTTCGTAGTTTTTCCCGGTATGTCATTTCGAGCGAATTTTTGTCTCCGAACAGATTTTATTGATAATCCTGAACCATGACTATAAAAGTAAACTTTTCGAGAGTTTTGAGCGAGAAATCTCAGGCGTTCATAAAGACGCGGCTGAGGTTCCTCACTCCGAATTCTTGGAGTATTTTTCGAAAACAAGATTTCGTTCCTTTAACAGCTTCTGGGCATGAAGAAAATTCCGCTCGAAATGACAAGCTGAAAGACTGCCGTTTCATGAGAATATTTGTTTTGATTTTGAGCTTTATCTGTATCGGCTTGAATGGTTGCAAAAATGAAGAACCGGCCCGAAGAGACCCGAATGTCGGCGTGCTTTTGCAGCAAAGCACCAATGCGTTGAAACAGCACGAGTTTCACCAGGCGCTAGCACTAAATGATTCCGCCGTTCAATTGTCGCCCTCCGATCCAAACACGCACTTTTTGCGCGCGCGCATTCTTTCCGAGCTTGGACGTTTTTCCGAAGCTGAAACGGAATATTTCAAGACGATGGAGCTCGACCCGAACTATCGCGGTCTTTGGAATAATCTCGCGAACAACGCTTTTCGGGAGCAGGAATACACAAAGTCAATTTCACTTTATCAGAAAGAACTGGCCGCCAACGATGCGGCCATCCCCTGGCGCGGCTTGGGGCGGACTTACGTGGAGCTTGGGAATGTTGACAGCGCGCAAATTGCGTTCAATAAAGCAATCGCCATTGATAGTCTCTACGCCCCGGCTTATTTCAGTCTTGGCCTTTTGCTTGAGGACGAAGGCGAGTTGAAAGCCGCGCTCAAAAATGCGCGGAAGGCGCTCAATCTTGAACCGGAAAACACGGAATATCAATACACCGTCGGCGCGCTTTTGGTGAAAAACGGCAAGCCCGACGAAGGAGCGCCGCTACTAGAGAAGGTGGCGGAAAAATGGCCGTGGCGCCACGGCGCTCTTTACAATTTGGGGCAAGCTTTGGCGCGGTTGGGACGCGAGGATGAAGCGCAAAAATTTCTGGATCAGGCGGAAAAAGTTCGCGCACTGGACGCAAAAATCGAGCACCTGGAAAATACGGTGCGCGCCGTGCCAAACGATCCGTTTGCGCACGCGCAGCTTGGCGTCATGCTCCGGCGCGCGGGGCGTTATAATGACGCCATGCACGCCTACAAAGTCGCGCTTTATTTGGCGCCGGGCAATGCGGAAATCCGAAACAATGTGGCGACGCTCTGCCTGATTCGCGGCGACACCACGCAGGCCATCGGGCAATTTCGCCAAATACTTACACAAGATTCCACGCGTGTTGATGCTTGGCTCAACTTGGGGATTGTCTATGCGTTGTCGAAGGAATTTGCCCTTGCCCGCGATTCATGGGAGCATGTCTTGAAGTACCAGCCTGATAACCAAATCGCTCGTTCTTACCTCGCCAAACTGCCTTGACCTGTCATTTTACCAATCAAGAATTGGAGGCGTATCGTGAGTCTTTCGCGAAGAAATTTTATTAAAAATGTGGGACTGGGGTTAGCGGCTTCCGGAGTGGCCGCCGAAAAACTGGCAGCGTTGCCAAAAATGAGCGACGGTTCGGAAGCGTTACTTATCGACCGTTCGGGACAGCCTGCGCCTGCGCCCGACGGCGTGGATCGATTGCCGCTGAAGTGGTACCAGAATACGGCGCAGCGTCTCAAAGACAAGGTTTCAGCAGATGGCGTCGATGCGGTTCTTCTCCAAACGGATCACAATATCGTTTACTTCACCGGCTGTTTTCGCGGCAGCGGCGAAAGAACGACCTGGGCGCTGTTTCCAGTGGAAGAGAAAGACACGGTCTATTGGTATTCGCCGGGGCTGGATCGCGACCTCATTACTTCGTGGTGGTGTACAGAGAATGAATATTATTTTTGTTATCCCCACGCTGAAGGCGGTTTTCCAAACAAAGGCGAGGTTCGGCGAGGGGAACGCGTTGATCTTTTTGAATGGATGCTGCAAGGTCTGAAAAAACGTGGTCTGGACGGCAAAACTATCGGTATAGACGTCAAGCTCTATCCTGAGCAATTGGCGACGGCCAGGAAAGTTCTTCCAAATTCAAAGTTTGTCGAGATTGCAAACACGTGCCTAAAAATGCGCATCATTAAAATGCCGGAGGAGATTGCGCTGACCCAACGCGCATATCGGTTTTTCGATAAGGTTCACGCTTTTGCACGAGATTACATTCTCGAACGCGGAACGGATGCGACGGATTTTGAGGTCGGTCAGGCGCTGCAAACCTACGGTATGAATTTGCTCATGAATGCGATTGATCATGACGGCAAGCCGCACAGCGCCGTCGGCATGGAAGTGACGGCGGAATACGTTCGCGCCGGCGTTTCAACGGCTTACCCGCATCCCAACCAATTTTTCTACAACAAGATTCAAAAGGGCCAGCCGGTCTATATAAACACCGACATTAAACTTGGCGGCTACGGCGGAGAAGGATACCGCAACTATCAAATCGCGCCTTGGACGCCGCATCAGGAAAAAATGTGGCAGGTCGTGGCGGATTGTGTGCAGATTCAAGTTGAAGAAAGCAAGCCGGGCGTTTTGTGTTCGGAAGTGGCGTTTAAAATTCACGACTACCAAGTTAAGAACGGAATGCAGGATTACATTTACCATCGTCCGGCGCACGGCAGCGGGCAGAATTTTCAAGGACACCAACCGCCGTATATTTCTCTCGGCGATGATACGCCGCTCGAAGTTGGCATGACCTTTAGCGTAGAACCGGGGTTGTACGACGCCAAAAACGGGATCGGCGTGAATCCGAGCGATAACCTTCTGGTGACCCAAAACGGCGGCGTTTTAATGAGCCGGATTCCGTTTTCAAAAGAGTGGAGCTTTCTCAAGTTGTGATTGAAACTCAGGCTCAACGCCATGATAAGGCGCATCCAGAAGACCGTCGATCAACCTGGATTTTCTTATGAACGTCATGTTGTAGGCGGCTTTTTTTATCTATCCCCTTGGAAATTGAACGTAATCTTTACTGGGCGATAACAAAGATTTTACTTCGCCGGCCTTCGGCTTTCCAGAATGACAAGCCGAGGGATATTGTAAATGCCCTTCAAAATTGTTGTCGAAGCGATTCGGAAGTTCTGGATGACTTTGAGATGAAAATTCCCAGGAGGACAAAATGGAACAACTAAGAAAGGTTAAAACAGTATGAAAACAACTCCGGAACACGATGCACGCGTCGCAAAAATGACATTTTCATCGATATATCCGCACTACGTCACCAAAGTAGAGAAGAAAGGAAGGACGAAAGAAGAATTGCATCAAGTTATTGAGTGGCTGACGGGGTTTGACGCCAAGACCCTTCAGTATCTTATTGACGAAAAGGCGACTATTGAAACATTCTATTCGAAAGCAACTTTGAATCCAAACGCCCATCTCATTACCGGGGTCATTTGCGGCTATCGGATTGAAGAAATCGAAACGCCTTTAACAAAACAAGCAAGGTACTTGGACAAGTTGGTAGACGAATTGGCGAGAGGCAGGAAGATGGAGAAAATTTTGCGAGAAGCGTAAATGGATCAATATTTCATCGGCGTCGATAGCGGAACGCAAGGGACGAAAGCCGTTATCGTCAGCGTGAAGCAAAAGAAGGTTTTGGCCGCATCATACCGCGCCTACCCCATGATTGAAGGGCCGAACGGCAAAAAAGAGCAGGAGCCGCATTTGTGGATTGAAGCGGTGATCGCGACGATTCGCGAAGCCGTCCACACATCAGGCGCGGACCCTGCGCAAGTTCTCGGAATCGGCGTTTCAGGGCAGCAGCATGGCTGCGTGCCATTGGATCGCGACGGCAACGTCATCCGTCCGGCAAAGCTCTGGTGCGACACGGAAACCGACGCGGAAGCGCGGGAAATCACCGAAGCTCTGGGCGGCGAGTCCGCGGTGATTGCGGGCATCGGCAACAGCATCGCAGTCGGCTTTACCGCTTCTAAAATCGCCTGGCTGAAAAAGCACGAACCTGAAAACTACGACAAGATGCAGGCCGTTCTCCTGCCGCACGATTACATCAATTTCTGGCTGACCGGCGAAATGCGGGCTGAATGCGGCGACGCTTCAGGAACAGCTTATTTTGACGTGCATTCACGCAGTTATTCGCCGGACGTGTTGCGCGCGATTGACGACAGCGGCAAGCTCGCCGAATGCGTGCCGAAAATCATCGGCTCGGATCAACCGGTTGGCAGGCTGCGCGCTAACGCAGCAGAAAAACTGGGGTTGTCGCGGGAAGTCGTCGTTTCTTCCGGCGGCGGCGACAACATGATGGCGGCGATTGGCGCAGGCAACGTCAAGCCCGGCGTCGTCACGATGTCGCTCGGCACTTCGGGGACGATCTACAGTTTTTCTGAAACGCCAATCGTCGACGAGCAAGGCGAATTGGCCTCGTTTTGCTCCAGTGACGGTCACTGGCTGCCGCTGGTTTGCACCATGAACGTCACCGTCGCCACGGAATTGACGCGCGCGCTTTTCGAAGATGACGTGTCGGTGTTGAACGACAAAATCGCCGCTTCTCCGGTTGGAGCGGACGGCGTTTTAATGCTGCCTTATTTTAACGGCGAACGCACCCCCGCGCTGCCGAATGCGACCGCTTCATTGCACGGCCTCAACGCTTCAAATTACAATTCTCAAAATATATCTCGGGCTGCGATGGAAGGCGCGACGTTTGGTTTGCGCTACGGCCTGGACGTTTTGAAACGAAATGGAATCGAGCCAAAGGAAATTCGGTTGGTCGGCGGGGGATCGAAAAGCGCGATTTGGCGGCAAATCGTCGCCGACGTTTTTAACGCGCCGGTGGTTTGTCCGGTTACGCAAGAAGCCGGAGCATTTGGCGCCGCGTTGCAGGCGTTTTGGTGTTTTGAACGGGCGTCAGGAAAAAACACGAAGCTGCCGGAAATCACGGAGCAATTCGTTTCATTAAACAAAGAATCGCGCTGCGAACCGAACGCTCAGCACGTTGCAGCTTATGATGAAATTTATGAGAAGTACCAAGCGGTGAATTCAGCGCTGGCCGAGACCTATAACTAATCTGGGGCGCGAAACTGGTAGAGACGCGATGCATCTCGTCTCTACGATTTATATTTTGACATTTATCACTTAATGAAACCCGACCAAATCATTCGACTTTCCGCCTCGTTGCTTGGGGAAAGAATCCGAAACGATGAACTCTCATCGGAAGCCGCTGTTGAAGCGCATTTAAAACAAATTGCCAGAATCAATCCTGCGCTGAATGCTGTTGTTTTTTTAGACTCTGAGGGCGCGCTGGAAGCGGCAAGAGCGGCGGACAAACGATTGGCCAACGGCGAAAAAACAGGGCCGCTGCACGGCGTTCCGATGACCGTCAAAGATTCTTTCGATGTGGCGGGGATGATCAGCGCAGGCGGGACAATGGGGCGGAAAAATTTTGTGCCAAAAGCTGACGCGACGGCAGTAAAACGTCTCCGAAAAGCAGGCGCAATAATCTTGGGAAAAACCAACACGCCGGAACTAACGCTTTCTTTTTCAACCGATAACGATGTTTACGGATTAACCAAAAACCCGCATAATCTCGCACATTCTCCGGGCGGCAGCAGCGGCGGTGCGGCCGCCATTGTCGCGGCATTTGGCTCGCCTTTGGAACTTGGAAGCGATACGGGCGGCAGCATTCGCCAACCGGCCCATTTTTGCGGCGTGGCCGGATTAAAGCCGACGCAAGGCCGCGTACCGCGCACAGGTCATGTCGTGCCGTTCGGAGGCGCGCTGGATTTGCTGACGCATGTCGGGCCCATCGCCCGCAAAGTTGAGGATTTGGCGCTGGCTTTCTCTATTTTGGCGGGGCCGGATTGGCGCGATCCGAGTGTTGCGCCTGTACCTGTTTTGAGTCTCGCCCAAGCGGAAATCAGGAATTTAAAGATCGGCTTTTTTACCGATAACGGCGTAGTCTCGCCGACAAAAGAAACATCTGATTGCGTTGAAAAAGTCGCCGTTTTCTTGGAGCAATTCGCCGCAAAAGTTGAGGACGCAAAACCGCCGAACATTTCGCAATCGTACGATTTTTACTATCGCCTTTTTCGGGCGGACGGCGGGGCGTGGGAGAGAAGACTGCTTAAAAAAGCAGGCACACAACGTTCTTTCAAATTTGTCGATTGGTCCGTTGACCCGGAGCAGTCAAAACCTG
>CAXHAT010000063.1:0-38741 GCA_964014485.1 uncultured Deferribacteres bacterium | reverse complement strand
ATGATCACGTGCGGATCAAGAAAAGATTTGTTGATTTGCGATGTTTCTGCGTGAATAAAAATATCTTCCCCACCCTCTCCGCCAAATGCTTCAACGATTTTGTGCCACAAAACTTTCGCCGCACGCAGTTTCGCGATCTCCACAAAAAAATGCCCGCCGACGGAAAATTGGAACATTATTTTCGGCGCGATTTCGTCGATCTCAAAATCGCGTTGCAACATTTCGCGCACATAAATCGCCGCCGTCGCCATTGCAACGGCGAGCTCTGTCACTGCGTCTGCTCCGGCCTTGTGATAAGAGCTTGCGTTGACCAGGAGCGTTTTTAGGCCGGGTGCATTCATCGTTGACCAGCGAGTGAATTTCGCAATTTCATCAAAAATATTTGCTAGTGTTTTCGGCAGAGCGCCGCTTTTCGCCAGCTCGCCAAGCGGATCTGCCGATAATGCGCCAGTGAGTTTTTTCGTTTCGATATTCTTGGCGGCGCAAAACGTTTTGAAGAACTCGCCACACTCAGCGTTTGAATTTCCGGAATGCAAAAAAAACGGCGTTTGCGTCAAATCAACGCTTTCAAAAATCACGGCGAAATCTTCGGCGGACTCAATCTTCGGAGACTGCTGTCCCCGCGACAAATCCAGTCTTACCGCCGTCTGCCCTTTCTTGAGATTGTCGCGCAATTCGCGATTGAACGCCGCTGGATCAGAAGCAAAAATCTCCTGTGTGACATCCCAGCGATTGCCGCGCTCGGAGCGCAAGGACTGCGGCAAACCTTCCAACGATTCAGGCGGCCAATAAATTGGCGACAAGGTCAAATCTTCGTAGGTTTGCGTTTTCAACACATCTTCAAAAGAAGCGCCTTTCAAAAGCTTCTCGGCGGCGGCGCGCCAGGCTTCGTAGCTGTGCGGCGCGAAGTCTTCGCGCAGGCTGAACTTCGCCGCAGGTTCATTTGAGGTTTTCATTATTGTCTGATTCGGTTATATTGCGTCTTGATTGAAGAAAAGTATTCATTTACAGAGCATAGTTCCACCAAAAGCGATCAAATGAATACATTGGACATACGTCTAAAATTTCGTATCCGCTGAAACCCGATCAATTGTTGGGGATTTTTATATGCACGATGACTTCGTCAACCGTGATGCGGAAGTCGCCGCGTTCCGTGACGCGTTAGATGCCCTGCACGCTCCCAAAGACCGCCCGCCGGTGATCGTTTTTCACGGCGCCAACGGCATGGGCAAATCCTGGCTCATGCACAAATGCCGTAAAATCGCGGCGCAGGACGAGCGCAAAACGCACACTTTGTTCGTCGATTGCAACCGCACCGACATGACCCTGGAAGTGCTGTTCAACGACATTCACACCCAACTGGAATCCGATTTCACCGACGCTTTCGACAAATACATCGAATTTCTGGAGCAGGTTGAAGATTTGGAAAGCGAGGTGGATCAGGAAGCGCACAAGACGCAGGAAAACGCGCAGGAAGCCGCCGGCCTGATCTCTTCGCTGGCGAGCAAAGCCGTAACCGCCTCCGTGCCCGGCGCCGCCGCATTCTTCGGCGAGCAAAACATCGACAAGAGTGTGAAGCTGGCGGTCGGCGGTTTGGCCAACAGCATTACTTCACTGCGGCACAAATTTGCCAGGAAAAAACTCAAGAAAGAGAAATTACGACTGTTTTTAAAAGACTTGCAAAGCGAGCAGGCGAAAAAACTCGCCGCCATTCTCAACGGCATCGCCAAAAAACAAAAGCTCGTTCTCTTCGTCGACCGCTTCGAAAAACTGGCGACAACCCCGAACACGCGCTCGGACAAAACTTTCTACGAATACTGGCGCGACGACTTTGTCAACCGGCTCTCCGGCGACGTGCTTTTGGTGCAGGGCGGGCGCATAGAATTTCAGGCCGACTATCGCGTTCGACTACAAAACCACAACGTGCAAGCTTTCACATTGAAAAACTTTGAAGAAAAGGATATCGCCAAGATTCTCGGCAAAATGCACCTGTTGCAAAAGCAAATGGAGCAATACCAGGCATTCATCCGCCTGATGGTTGAAAAAACGCTGGGTTTCCCGGTGGCGGTCGGATTGGTGAATGATCATTTGCGCGCGACGACGAGTGAAGACGCGCTGCAAACCATTCGCGAGGACATTCTCGAAAAGGAGACCGACATCCTCGAGCAATCGATCAACTGGTTTCTCGACAACGCTGCCGACGCGCGCAGCCGCGACACGGTTTACAAGCTGGCAATCTGCTGCAGGAAGGGCAAAATCAGCAAGGAGGCGGTGGCCTATATTTTTGATAAGAGCGACATGACCTTCCCGCAGGTGGAAGAAGCGCTGCGCGGACTCTCGCAACAATACAGTTTTATCGATTGCATTGAATGGACCATGCACGAAACAGCGCGCGATTTCATTTTACGCCATTTACAGCGGCGAGACCCGACCTGGGTGCGTCAAATCTCCCTGGAAATGAGAGACTTTTCCCAGCGTATGTCTGAGCAAGCGGAAGGGGGAACGTACTGATGAACAACGGCAAAACTGAAAAGAAATCCTGGGAAGAGTACACCCTGGACGCGCTCTACTACGCCTTTGCTGCTTCGGAAGATGACGGCTTGCATCTGTTTCTCAATCTTGTACTGGAAAGTCAATTCGAACGCCCGGCTTTTTTGAGCAAGCTCTACTATCAAATCGATGAAATTCGTGAAGAAGGCATTTTCAGGATCGGCCCGGCAACAAAAGATTGGATGGAATTTTGGCGTGGTTACAATAAATGGGATGCCGCAAAGAACTCAGCACAAAAAGGCAAGCTTTTGTCTTTGCTCAATGCCGATTTTCTGACACAAGAAAATTTAGGCCGTTTATATTTTCACATCGCATTGATCGAAGGCGAATTAAAAAATCACCTCTTGGCAGCAGCATATTATGAGAAATCATCTCAACTCTTGCCTATGTTATCATGGATATATTACAATTGGGCCATTAGCTTGGGAGAATTGGGTCGCCACAATGAAGCAATAGAAAAATATCAAAAGGCAGTCGAACTCAATCCGAAATATGCGAAAGCGTATCGGAATTGGGGCAATCGTCTAGGCGCATTAGGCCGTCTGGAAGAAGCGATTGAGAAATACCAAAAAGCAATCGAGCTTGACCCGAAATATGTGCTAGCTTATAACAATTGGGGCTGGAGTCTGGGGGCTTTAGGCCGTCATGAAGAAGCGATTGAGAAATACCGAAAAATGATCGAACTCGATCCAACAAATGCTGCTGCATACAACAATTGGGGCAACCGATTGCGCGCTTTGGGCCGCCACGAAGAAGCGATCGAAAGATACCAACGAACTCTTGAACTTGATCCAAAATCTGCGGCGGCATGCAATGGTTGGGGTATTAGTCTCGGTACCTTGGGGCACAATAAAGAAGCAATTGAAAAATATCAAAAAGCAAGCGAGTTAGATCCGAAATCTGCAGCAATATTTAATAATTGGGGTATTAGTCTTAGTACTTTGAACCGTCACGAAGAAACGATTGAAAAATACCAAAAAGCAATCGATCTTGACCCGAAATACGCAGAGGTGTACCACAATTGGGGTTGGAGTCTGGGCGCTTTAGGCCGTCATGAAAAAGCGATTGAAAAATACCGAAAAGCGATTGAACTCGATCCAAACTATTCTTCAGCCTATTATAATTTAGGTTACAGATTGTGCCTGTTGCAGATGTATGAAGAGGCTTTAAGAGCATATCAGAAATTATTAGAGATTAATCCTGAAAAGTGGTCGTATCATAACAATGCTGCATGGCAAATGACACGGTTAAAAAAATATGATGATGCACTCTCTACTTTTATGAAAGCTAATACACTTGCGCCAGATGAACCTTTGCCTATAATTAATTCTGGAATCATATTGTTTGTTCAAGGGAGTCGGACGGAAGCCCAAAAATTGTTCAAGAATGTTTTAAAAGAAAAGCGTGAGATTTTAGAAAAAGAGCTTGTTGACAAAATTGTACCTTTGCTCGGAATAGGAAGCATCGACGAGGCTACTGAAATCCTTAAGGCCATCAAAAGTAATATTCCAGATGAAATGAAAATCTTACGATTCATAGATTGGAAATTCTTGGCCTCCGCGCCCAAGCCGCCGAAAGGTATCGAGGCGTTTCTGGCGCAGGCGCGGGCGTTGTTTGGTGAAAAGTAGAAGAATATTTTGGACAGCTTGCTGTGCCGCTACCTGCTCTGGCGGATAAAATCGACCACGCCGTCTGCGATGGCGCGGCAGGCGGTTTGTTGAAATTGCGGGGATTTGATTCTTTGCTCTTCGAGGGGTTGCACGATAAACGCGGTTTCAATCAAAATTGCGGGCATGGCGGTGGTGCGGCAAACGGCGAAATTGCCGCGCCGTACGCCAAAATTCGGCAGGCCGGAGCGTCTGCCAAGCTGTTTTTGCACGGCTTCGGCGAGCGGCGCGCTTTGGTCGTGGTAAAAATACGTCCCGCTGCCGCGCACGCGAAACGGGCTGGCGTTATCCGGCAGGGCGTTAAAATGCAGGCTGAGAAACAAGTCCGCGTCAATGAATTCCGCCAACGCCGCGCGGGAGTAAATGTTGATCCCCGTGTTTTTTTGCCGCGTTAAAACAACCGTTGCGCCGCGCGCTTCCAGCATTTTTTTTAGCGTTAAACTATACTCCATCGTCATGTCGCGCTCCGCCAAACGCGAAGGGCCGACCGACCCGGTTGCCGGCCCGTGCCCAGGGTCGAGACAAATGATAAGATTCTTTAGCGGCTTGGCCTCATCGGGCGAGAATTGGGGCGCGCGGCGGAATTCCAGCACCAGCGTTGTTTCTTCAAAAAATGCTTTGTAGCCCCATAGTCTTTTCCCTGAAAATTGCAAATCCAAAACAGTATTCTCGCCTTCGCTCTGCGAAATCTTGATTGAATCTAAAATTGTCATGCTGTAAGCATCTTTTTCTGATCCACGCCCGGAACTTTGAGCATGTTCTGTGCCGGGCGATAACAAAGATTCTTTCAGAATGACAATTTGCGGGGCCTTTTCAAAGGTCTCAGCAGGTTCTATATTTAGAAGCGTGACTTGGGTGGAAAGCGAATTGACGTCTTGCTCAATCTTGTAGCCGGTTCTTTGGCTGAGTGCTATTTTGATTTGCACAAAGTCAGCGTATGAACGCACCTGCGCGTCGAGAATGCGGGTTTGTTTGAGCTGCCGAGCCAGGCTGTCGCTGAAAGTTTCAATCGTCGGAATCCAGACTTGATCCTGAGCGTCATCTCCAAAGCTGACAAAATCTCCAGCGTAACGATTTGAAAAAACGCGGCTGTTTTCCGGCAGAACGAGCAGGCCGCCGGTTTCGAGCGTGTGGTCAGGAAAAATTTGGCGCTGCTCCACGAAAAAAGTTGGCCGTTCTTCAGGCTTTTGAACCCTCAAACGTCCGGGCGCTGTCAGCGTTTGTTGCGTACCGTCGCGGGCTTGCAGGCGGAAAATAATTTCGTGGTCTTTGCCGGAATTGTCCGCCGGTACGGTGAGTTGAGCGGCGTAAATCCCGCGAACATTGGGTAAGGCAGGCAGACGATTTTCAGAAAAAATCAAATCGTCCATTTTGAAATTACGAGGGCGCCGCAATTCACGTATGGCGGTCGGCTGGGTCAAGCCGGGGATTTCAAAAGTGGCGCGACTGAGCGGCGTTCCTTTCACGAGCAGAAGAATTTTGTCGCCGGGAGGGACGGAAAAATCGTACGCCGGGAAGGCAAAATTTTCGTCCAGTTGCGCCGTTCGCCCAACCGTCTCGAAGCGGAATTCAGGCACGAAGATTTCACGCTCAACCGTCGTCGTGTCTTTGCCGGAGATCGCACTGATTTTGACCGTCATGGCGCCAGGTTTGGCAGGGATGCGCACGAGAAAAACGCCTTCCGCGTATTTCCGCGCTTTTTTCCCCTGTACAAAAACGGCGGCGTTGAAGGGACGGACGTTGCCGTAGACAAAAACGTCTTTGTCCACGTTGACGCGGGCGTGATTTCGGGGATAAACAACGTCGAGGGTGACGCTACTATTGGCGAGGCAGGTTGTGGCAAGAATAAGCAGGAAAAAACAGAAAAGCATAGCCTTTGACGCAGGCAAGGTTAAGCACAGCGAATCCGGCGGTGTTGCTTGACAAGAAAAGCCGCGTTTTTTCCTCGTCGCAATCGATGCGCAAATGGCCGTTTTTTCACTCGTGTTCAAAATAGATTCTTTCAGAATGACATTTTGGGAAGGGTTGTCCGGGTTAGGAATGCGTCAGGTAAAAATCGTCGCGGAGGATGACTTCGATCTGATCTCCGGCGGCGATTTTTTGCGTGTCTTGCGGGCATTTTAAGTAGGAGTTGTTGCGTCCGTAGCCGAGCACGTCGCCGCTGCCACGCGTTTTGAGCGGCTGACAAACGAAAGCGCCGTTTTCATAGGTTGTCAGACACGGGTGATAATTCTCGCGCTTGGTTTTGTTAAGGAAATCCGTCGCCAGCGTCGCTTTGATGCGCGGATTGTGCAACGTTTTTAGCCCCGCCATTTTTCGCAGCGCAGGCTTGACGATAATTTCAAAAACCGTCGCGCCGGAGACGGGATTGCCTGGGAGCCCAAAGACGACTTTATCATCATTCTTGGCAAAAACCGTTGGCTTGCCCGGCTTGATCGCGACTTTTTCATAAAAAATGTTCAAGCCCAGCTCTTCGAAAACGTCGTCGACAAAATCGTAGTCGCCCATCGACACGCCGCCGGTGATGAGCAAAACGTCTTTTTCCAGCCCGGCCAAGATTTTTTCACGAATAGCTTTTTTCTCGTCCCGTGCAATGCCGAGCAGTTGGGATTTCAGCCCCAGCGAGTTGCAGAACGCCTGCAAAACGTAGCTGTTCGAATTGCGAATTTTGCCTTTGGACGGCTTCTTGTCAGGCTCAACCAACTCATCGCCGGTGGAAAGGATTGCAATTTCCGGTTTGCGATAGACTTGAACTTGCGTCTTGCCCATGGTGGCCAAAACGCCGATCATGGCTGGAGAAATATACGCGCCGGGGGAAAGCACTTGCGCGCCGACTTGAATTTCCGCCGCGCGCGGCACGACGTTTTGCCCTGCAAAAACAGGCTCAGAAATTTCCACGAACTGCGGATCATCCAAAGGGCGCGTCAACTCAACCTGCCGAACGGCGTCGGCGCCTTTCGGCAGCGGCGCGCCAGTCATGATTTTCGCAGTCTGTCCTTTTTGAATCACAAAGTCTGGAAAAACGCCCGCAGGAATTTCGCCGACGGTCTTGAGTTGAGTCGGCGCTTCGGCTACGTCTTCGGCACGCAAGGCATAGCCGTCCATCATGCTGCGGTCGAAGGGCGGCATGTCTAAATCCGAAAAAATTTCTTCCGCCAGAACACAACCGACAGCGTCCGCAAGCGGGGTTGAATTTGCGGGAAGGCGCGAAACGTTTTCAAGCGTGATTTCAATGGCGCGATCAACGCTGATGAGGCTGTTTGCGATGTTTGGAATTGTCATACTGAAAACGTCTTCTGGGGCCTAAGTTTTGAATTTTGAGCGTAATTTGTGCCGGGCGATAACAAAGATTTTGCTTCGCCGGCCTTTCGGCTTTTCAGAATGACATTACTTGACGCTTTTTCGTCAATCTTGATAGATGTGCTCATTTAACTTCGACGATGTGGTATTGAATTTTGAAGCGGTCGGTGAATTCTTGCCCGAAGCGTTCGGCCTCTTTGCGCGTCGCGAATTTGCCGATATAAACTTTGTAAAGCGCCGTTCTTCCAGCCCCGACTTTGATGATGTCGATGGGATAGCCAAGCAGGGCGTAGTATTTTTTCTGGCTTTGCGCGTTTTCAATATTGCGGTAGGCGCCAATTTGTACGCGGAATTCGCCTTGGCCTGCGCCGGTATTTCTGCGTGAGGTTTCTTGAACAATTTCAACTTTGGGTTTGGCGGCGGGACGAGACGAATTTGATTTTTTGCCACGTGCGTCATGCGGCTCTATGCCGGTTACTCGCCCGCCCGTCTGTTTTTGGCAAAGCACAAGAAGTTCCCTCGCTCGGTCGACAATTTCCGCCTCAGGATATTTTGACATAAGTTCTTCCAGGCGTTTTTGAGCGGCGAAAACGTATTTCTTGGCGACGTAATATTGTGCGATTTTGTAGAGAGCCAGCGGGGCGTACTTTGATTTTTTGTACTTGAGAACAACGTCGTTATAACTTTTGAAGGCGCTTTCCGCGTTTTCTTCGAGAAGTGCGGAGTAGTACAGCTTTTGGACGGATCTTCGTTTCTTGAGTTTGTTTTTGGCTTTCTCAATCTCCCCGGCTTCAATGAGACGCCCAATGTCATCGTTGCCGAGCTGTGCGAAGGCTGCGTCGCTAGATGCGAACGCGCCGATGGTCGCGAGTAAGACGATGATTTTTAGAACTATACGTCTCATAAAGTCCAGACAGTTTAAGAGCAGGTAATGAACGTCAATTTTTTGGACAGTTTAGAGTGCTGGAATAGTGGATTATTGAAATTCATTCAATAACCCATAACCCGCGTTTTCATCAGTTGCAGAAAATTGACGAAACATTTGACCGGATTACAGGATTTTCAGGATAAGCTCTCCCTAATATCTTGTCATCCTGTCTTACAAAAACAGCTTTGCTAATTTTATTAGCTGATGTTACGCGCCGGCTCTAAAATACAGACCCGATTCCGCAGGTATGACGCAGGGGATATGTTTTGGAGCGAAACGCGTAACGTCAGTTATTGGTTTTCTTGAATCGCATAAAGCGCGTCGAATGTCCGCAGATAAATCACGCCGTCGACGATGGCGAGCGACGAGTACATTTGCTCTTCGATTTTGTTCGTGGCCAGCAATTCATACCTTTGTCCGGTTTTGATGACGTTGACCACGCCGTCCGTCGCTTGCATGTAAAGCTTGCCGTCCGCAATGACCGGGGAAGCGCGGTGACGGCGGCGATAAACGCTTTCCTTGTACACTTCCTCTCCGCTTTCCGCATCAATGCAAACGAGAATGCCGTCGTGACGAACCATGTAAACGAGGCCATCGTGAATAACGGGCGAAGGAACGTCTGTCGAACCCGCGTTGAGCTTCCAGACAAACTGGCTCTCATCGTGGGTTATGTCGCCGCGTGCGCCCTTTTTCGGCTTGATGGCAAGCACAGGCCCCGCTTTGGCGGAAGGCGCGATGATGAGTCCGTTGCTCGTCACCGGCGTGGCGACGAAGCGCAGGAAATTGTTGTAGTTATCGGGATATTGCAGACCGCCGCTGCGCCAAAGTTCGGAGCCGTCTTTCAGCGAATGCGCGGAGATGACGTCGGAGCCGTGAGTGAGCAAATATTTTTCGTCGTTGTACTCATACATGATCGGAGAGGCGTAGGAATGGAGGTTTTCCATCACCGCCTTGGTGGCGCGTTTGTGATTCCAGATTTCCTTGCCGGTCTTGGCTTCAAAAGCGATAACAGCTTGGGCATTGTCGTGCATAAGCGCCAAATACAATCGGTCACCGTCTAGCAATGTTGAAGTTGACATGCCGTGGTACATGCGAAAGGCGCCGTATTTTTCCTGAACGTCGATTTTCCAAATTTCATTGCCGGAGAAATCGAAGCACGCCAAGGTTCCCGTGCCTGTAAAAATCCACACATGTTTGCCGTCTGTGTTCGGTGAGGGCGAACCGGAATGGCTCTCAGGGATGCGAAAATTGGTCTTGGCTTTTCCCAAATGTTTTTTCCAAAGCTGTTTGCCTTCTGTGCTCACGGCGTACAGGTACAACTGGCCGTCTTCAAGGGATGTGAAAAAAATGTGGTCTTTCGCAATCGCGGGGGTTGCCGGGCTCGTGCCGGGAAGCGCCAGTCTCCATTTGACGTTTTCCGTCGCGCTCCACGTGGCGGTCACGCCTTTCTCATCGCTGACGCCGTTATTGTCCGGCCCGCGCCAGTTGGGCCAATCTTCAGACGGCGCTGCGGCAGAGATGAATGCAGCGCATACGGAAATTCTTAGGATAAATAGAAGCTTGGAGCTTTTCATACAGTCACCCTTGCGTTTTGTTCAAGGCGGCAAAAAATGAATGAAATTCTGATGTTACAAACGCGTCGTTTGACACGCGCGATCAAAGTCAGCAGGCAACTTTTGATTCTCATTAGCTCCGCTCTTCAGAGCGGAGATCCTTGAAGACGACCATTCATCCCCTCCGCCGCGCCAGCGCGGCGGAGGAGATGAAAATGGGCATTTTGTGCGTCACCGGGTTGAAGCCCGGCGCTAATGAGACGAGATCTGCTCCAAGACTCAGCATATGCGCTATCGCGCGTAACATCAGTGAAATTTTTGTCATGGTAGAGACGCGATGCATCGCGTCTCTACTAAACTAACAAATGCAACCTTCGTCGTCAGTTGAGACCTGCCTGGAACGCTGTGCGTTCATTCGTTTCTATCCTTAAACATATGTCTGGAATCGGCGAAAAACAACAGCTTTGAACCGCTTGCATTTTTGCGGTTCAGCGCCTATCTTGCGAACCATTTGCCAAATAGACAATTAACTGGAGAAATATTTAGAATGACACGTCAGTGGCTGGTTTTCTTGTCGGCAGCCGCTATGCTGTATTCCTGTGGCGACAATGAAAAAGTGACTCGATTAAGTAAACGGAATAACGAGCTGCAAGAGCAAGTTCGCGTACTCAAAACCAAGATTAAGAAGATGCAAGACAGCAGTCAAAGATTACAATTCCTCGCGGCGCAACTGGAAGGCGTTAAGGCCAAAATCATCACCAATCACGGCGACATCGAAGTCGGTTTCTATCCAGACAAGGCGCCGATCCACTGTTTTAATTTCATTACCCGCGCCGAAGGCGGCTTTTACGATAACACGCAATTTCACCGCATTATGAAGACTTTTATGATTCAAGGCGGCGATCCAAATTCGAAAACGGATGATAAGTCGTCGTACGGTCAAGGCGGGCCGCTGACGATGATTCCTCACGAATTTAACGATACGCGCCACGAACCGGGCATACTTTCCATGGCGCGCGTTTCCGACGTACGCATGGGAGCGGGGTGTCAGTTTTTCATTATGCACGGCTCGGCGCCGCACCTCGACCGTCAATACACGGCTTTTGGCAAGGTGACCAAGGGCATGGATGTTGTAAACAAAATCGCCGAAGTTGAAACCGGCCCCGGCGATCTGCCGAAGCAGGAAGTGCGGATTAAAACCATCGAAGTGTACAGATAGTCAAGAAATCCAGGTCAGGGTTGTCTCAAATAAATTCAAAACTCTCTTGTCATGCCCGCCTGCCCGAGGATAGATTCCGGCGGAAATGGCGTGGTTTGAGACGACCCGGTCTCACGAAACAAATTCATATTCAGATCGACAAATGCCTGTAAACAAAGAACTTCTCGAAATACTTTGCTGCCCCGAGACAAAACAGACGCTGCGCATGATGGAGCCGGGCGAAGTTGAGGGACTCAACGGCCAGATTGCCGCAGGGAACGTTAAGTACGCCGACGGCAATGCAGTGGACCAACCGCTGCAAGAAGGGCTCATTACCGAATCCGGCGACCGGGTCTATCGCGTGGATGACGATATCCCAATCATGCTTGTCGAGCAAAGCATCCCGGCGCCATTATTGAGTGCGGCTGAGTGATAAGGTTCTCAAAATCAAAATTGTAATTGCGGCAATTAAAATGCACAAAATGAGTAAAACGCTTCTTTCTTTCGCGGTCTTGCTGCTGTTCGCCGCGCAAGCTTTGGCGCAAGAAAAGAAGTTTGTCCCTTCGACCGAGCACAGCCACGACGAAACCGAAGGCGTTCACCTCGAGCCCGAGCAGCAGGTGCGAGCGCGCGATTTGTCGCAGTTGCTCATGGCCCCGTGCTGCTATTCGAAAACGGCTTACGAAGATCAATCCGGGGCGGCGCACCAAGTCAAGGATCAGATCAAAATCGGCATAGCCGGGGGATTCAGCGATGATGAAATTCTTGCGGGGTTCGCCGAAGTTTACGGCGAGCGAATCTTGTCCCGACCGGAAGCCAAAGGATTGAATATTTTGCTGTGGGTGCTGCCTTTTATCATTTTGTTTGCCGGAATACTCGCCGCGTCGATGTTCATCAACAGCCGCAGACGCGCCGCTGCAGTCGCCGCGACGCCGCAAAAAAACGTTTCTGATAAAAACGTCTCTGAGTCGCCGTACGCCAAGCGTTTGGAAGATGAGTTAAACGCATTAGATGATTGAAAAGCCCTCAAACGACGCCAAAGCCAAGTTTTGAATCATGAAGGGATTCATCGTTTTTTGTCTCGCCATAATCTCCATTCTCTACCTTCTGAATATCGGGGTCGGGGTCATCGAATTGATTCCTGACAACATTCCCTTGGTCGGCAACCTCGACGAAGCGGGAGCTGCAACCCTGCTTTTGATGTGCCTGCGTTATTTCGGCGTTGACCTAACAAGATTGTTCAACAAGCGCCTCCCGGAATAAACGTACCGTCCGAATCTCGTCGTACAAATTCTGTTTTTTGTCCGCGCTTGCCGTTGTTTGTCTGAAACGACGTTGCTTTCGGGGGCGCCCGCCGTACTTTTCCCGCCAACAAGACGCAACTCACGAATCCAGGAATACACATGGTTATCCAAACGGAAAATCTGAAAAAAAACTACGGCGACGTTCACGCACTTCGCGGCGTTGATCTCAATATTGCCGGGGGCGGCGTTGTTGGGCTGCTCGGCCCGAACGGAGCCGGAAAAACCACGCTTGTCGAAACGATAGAAGGCCTGCGCGATCCGTCCGCGGGGCGTTTAAACGTGCTCGGGCTTGATCCCGCCAAACAAGCGAAGGCGCTTAAAGAAAAATTAGGCGTTTTGCTGCAACACACCGAACTGCCGCCCGAATTGACCGCGACGGAAGTGTTAAGCACATACAGCGCATTCTTCGAAAAGTCCGTTGCTCCCGAGGAAGCGCTGTCACGCGTGACGCTGGAAGAAAAAGCCGACGCTCGCGTAGACAGCTTGTCCGGCGGGCAAAAGCAGCGCTTGGCCATCGGACTGGCTCTGATAAATGATCCTGAATTGATTATTCTTGACGAGCCGACGACGGGTCTCGATCCTGTTGCGCGGCGGGGCGTTCATAAAATCGTCTCAGGCTTCCGCGAGCAAGGACGCACCGTTTTGCTCACGACGCATTACATCGAAGAAGCGGAGAAATTGTGCGACCGCGTTATCATGATTAAGGCTGGACAGATCGTCGCTGACGGAACGCCGTTTGAACTTTTGGGACGCTCAGGCGGCGCTTCCACGCTTTGGATCGACGTAGAAGGCGAGTTCGATCCGACGGCGCTGGTGCAATCCGGACTCGAGCCGCAAGGTCGCGAAGGCGGACATTATAAATTCAGCACAACGTCCCCTGCCGAAGCAGTCATTGCGTTAGGCGAGACATTGAAAACGCAGAATGTTACGCTGACGGACTTGCGTCTGAAAAGGCCGACTCTGGAAGACGTTTATTTAGAGCTTGTAGGGGATGTGGGTAGTAATCAGTGATGACTATTTAGTATTTACTAATCACTTATCACTGAAAAAGAGGAGAATCAAATCAATGAATACATTTCGCGGCTTGGGGGCTTTATCAGCGGCTTATTTGAAAATGACGATGCGGTCAAAGACGGCGTTATTTTGGAACCTGGCCTTTCCCATGCTTTTTTTACTGGTTTTCGGTTACATTTTTGGTCGCGGCGAAGGGCCGCGCGTGGCGATTGTCGTCCCGGGGCTGCTGGTTATCACTGTCATTTCAGCCTCGTTTTTTGGCGTGGCCATGCAGATGGTGACGCAGCGGGAAAGCGGCGTTTTTCGGCGCTACCGCGTGACGCCTGTCAGCCCGACGGTGGTTGTCACCGCACATGCGGCGGTGGCCTTATTTAACCTTTGTTTGTCGATCACACTGCAAGTCATTGGCGCAATTTTGCTGTTTGATATGCCGGTGAAGGGGGCTTGGCTTACGTTCATTGTCATGGCGCTGATCGGCTTTTTCGCCTTTATTCCGCTTGGTTTGATCATCGGTGCCGTGGCGAAAAACATGAAAACCGCTCCGGCGATTTCCAACCTGCTTTTCTTTCCGATGATGTTTCTTTCCGGCGCCGCCGTGCCCTTTTTTATGTTGCCGCCGTATATTCAGACGGCGGCCAAGTTCCTGCCCGCCACCTACTTGGTCGATGCATTTCAAGGCGTGATTGTACGCGGCGAAAGCCTTGGTGATTTAACGATCCCAATTGCGGTGCTTTTGGTTTCCGGAGTCACTGCCTTTGCTCTTAATTCGCTGCTTTTCCGCTGGGAGAGCGAGCAGCCGGTTAACAAAAAAAATCTCGCCGTCGCGCTTTCCGGTTTGGCGGGCGTTTACTTGATCGCGGCGCTGCTCGTCCCGGCTTTCAAAATGGCTGAACGCCCAGGTCGTTCGGAGCAAGCTTCGAACGATGCGCCCAAGCACGTCCGTGTGCTCACAGGCGCGACTGTACTCGACGGACTTGGCGGCAGAATTGAAAATGCGCGCGTCGTTATTTCGGACAATAAAATTACGTCCGTCGGCGAGGAAGACGGCGGCGCGTTGCCTGAAAACGCCACGGTCGATACGCTCACCGGCAAATTTCTCATTCCAGGACTGTTCGATTCACACATTCACATCGGCGGTTCTGCGGGCGGCAACGCTTCGATGGCGGAATACATGCCAGACCGCCAGGTTCACGATTTGCAATCATACCTTGCCTGCGGCGTCACTTCAGTCGTTTCGTTGACGGACAATCATCGCGATCTTTCCCGGTTGCGGGAAGCCGTGGAAAAAGGAGAGATGCGAGCGCCGCGCATGTTTTTCGCCGGGCCGTCTATCACGGCGCCGGACGGTCATCCTGCGGCGCGTTTTAATCAAGGGTTGCCCGGGTTAGCCGAGCAACTAACACGGCAGGTTTCTACCGCAGCAGAGGCGCAAGAAGCTATCGAAGAGCTTGACGGTTACAAAGTTGATTTGATCAAACTGGTGTTGGAAGGCGGCAACGCAGGCGGAAAACTGCCCAAGCTCTCAAAAGAAGCCTTTCTCGCCGCAATGGTCGCTTCGCGCAGCGCCGGTTTGCGCACAACCGTCCACGTCGACACAGACGAAAGCGCGCAGTTTGCCATACAAGCAGGCGCTAATGGCTTGCAACACATCCCGGAGGATTTGAGCGAAGAAACGATAGCACTGATGGTCGAAAAAGGCGTGACGATTACGCCGACGCTGGCCGTTTATGAAGGCTATTTGAATGCACTCGTTAGTGAAAAACTTAATGAAGTGCAGTACGCCGGTCTCGTCAAAAAAGAAGTGCTCGCGTCCATCAGCTCGCCCCAATCATGGTTGGCGAATTTAAGAAAGAATCCATTCGCGGTCAAATCTTTCGAAAATCGCCTGGCAAACGCGATTGCCGCGACAAAACGCGCTATTGACGGCGGCGTCAAAATCGTGGCCGGCAGCGATGCAGGCAACGCGGCGACATTTCACGGCCCCGGCTTGATTCGCGAGCTTGAGCTGTTGGTCAGCAAAGCCGGAATGCACCCGGAAGAAGCGCTCATCAGCGCGACCAGCCTCGCCGCTTTGAGCTTGGGAAAAGACAATCTTGGCCGCCTTGCATCAAATGCGCTCGCGGACGTCGTCGTCCTTGACGGCGATCCGACAAAAGACGTGCGCGCCTATCATCGAATTAGCGGCGTCTACCTCAACGGCAAGCCCCTCGATCTCAAAAAACTCCACGAAACTTCGCCCGGCGCATGGTTTCCGGGGCAGTAATTCTACACAAAAAGCGAGGAAGCGTGCAAACGATGATTGGATTTTTGCGAGCTTTCTCCTTAGCCCGAAGTTGACAGAATCGTTTTCCGGTTTTTGTACTCATACCACAAACATCCAAAGCAAGAGTTGCACTCTTGCCGCTTGGTTGGATGGCTCAAATTTGGCGTCGATGTTCGCAACCGAGTTTTCCTAAAGGCCAAATGCTCGAGAAGCCTGCACCGGCTTCGTTTTCAGAGGAAGCAACGGTGATTCTAACCGGATTTAGCCAAACATTTCCTCGCTTATTCACCCAGACACAACTAAAGTTTTGCGAAAGTCAAGATACTCTTGCAATATTTCGTTGCGTTTTGAAACAATGCGACCTAATTTGAATGTCAAGAAAGCGGAGGAAATTTTATGTTAGCAGTCACAGGCGTTTACAAAGACGGCCAGATTATTCTCGACGAAAAAATCAACATTTCTCACCCTCTTAAGGTCGTTGTTACTTTTCTTGAAGAAAGCCGCTTATCCAATAGAGACGGCTTAGATATTAGCCAATTCTCATTTCAGCAATCTCGCCAGGCTCTAAAAGGCTTGCAGAGCGCACTCAGTGATACACTTATTGAAGAACGGAGAGCCAGCTTGTGATCGTTTCTGGATACTTCGTCTTTGCTTAAACTCTATCACGAAGAGCCGGGAACCGAAGAAGTTCAAAATCTGATCTCAAAGAATGTTGCGGCCATTTATGCTTCTCAAATTGCTCAACTTGAGATGAGATCGGCAATTTGGAAAAAAGTTCGAACGAATGAACTAACTCCAGAAGCGGCTACAGCGGCAATCAGTTATTTTGAGCATGATGCTCATCATTTTCTTTGGATAGAAATTGATAGAGAAATCATCGAATCTGCGACCAGACTTTTGATGAGATATGGTCAGGATGGTTTGCGCAGTCTCGATTCCTTACAACTTGCTTCTGCTTTATCATTGCAAGAAAAAGAATGCATGTATTCTACTTTCGACAGCTTGCTGAAAAAATTCTTCATCGAGGCCGGCTTAGAAGTCATCTGATTTAGAGCGGAAGCATTTTCCTGCCAACTTTTAAAGACGAACTTGCTTTTTTAGCCTGTCTTCACTTATATTCTACGCTGTTCAAACCAACCTTTAGCGCCGGCGATGACGGCGAATTGACTCAAAACAAAAATTTAGAGAATATCGCATCATCCGTTTTATGCGGAAGCAGAGAACAGTGGAACACTATATTGTCGTAGATTCGCTGCATCGTATTTCAACGTTCTAAAAAATAACCCCACGTTTTCATTACATATTGAGAAAATAGGTCACAGGAGATTTTAGACATGGCTGAGAAAAGCAAAGTTAGTCGTTACAAGTACAAAGCGGAGATGAAGCAATTGCTCCATCTCATCGTGCATTCGCTTTACACACACCCTGAAGTTTTTCTGCGCGAATTGATTTCAAACGCCTCGGATGCGCTCAATAAAGTGCGCTTCAGAATGCTGACGGATCGCGATGTCGTTTCTCCGGACGCTGAACTGCAAGTAAAAATTGAATTGGATAAAGACAACCAGACATTTTCTATCGAAGACGCGGGCGTGGGGATGACAAAAGACGACCTGGTCAAGCGCATCGGCAGCGTGGCCAGCTCTGGCACCATGCAGTTTATCGAGCAAATGCAAAAAGAAGATAAAGAGTTCGACGCCAGCATGATTGGTCAGTTCGGCGTTGGGTTCTACTCCGCGTTTATGGTAACCGATGAAATCGTCGTCGAAACGCGCCATGCGGACACCGATTCGCAGGGCTATCGCTGGAAATCGAAAGGTGAGGGCACTTTCACGATTGAAGAAATTGAGAAAGAAACGCGCGGCACGAAAATCACTTTCAAATTGAAGGACGATCACAAGGGTTTTTCCGACGAATGGCAGGTTAAAAACACCATCAAGAAATACTCGAACTTTGTCGATTTTCCGATTTTTGTCGGTGATGAGAAAATCAACGTCGTGAGCGCTTTGTGGCAGAAATCGAAAGATGACCAGAGCGAAGAAGAGCTCACGGAATTCTACAAATTTATTTCAACTGATTTCGAGCCGCCGCTTGACCATCTTGCATTGTCCATCGAAGGCGTCGTCGAATTCAAAGCGCTTTTGTTTATCCCGAAAAATGCGCCCGCGAATTTGTTTATGAAGGAAGAAACGGACAAATCGATCCATCTTTATTCGAACAAAATCTTTATTCAGGACGATTGTAAGGACTTGCTGCCGGAATATTTACGCTTCATCAAAGGCGTGGTCGATACTTCCGATTTGCCGCTCAATGTTTCGCGGGAAGTCACGCAAAACAGCCCGGTGATGGTCAAAATCCGCAACGTTTTGACAGGTAAGGTTTTAGGCTGGTTGGAAGAGATGAACAAAAAGGAACCGGAAAAATTCAAAACTTTTTACAAAAATTTCGGTCCGCTTTTTATCACTGGCGTGAGTTCAGACTTTTCCAATCGTGACAAAGTGATCGAACTCATCCGCTTTGAAACGACGAAGACGGAAAAAGACGAACTTGCATCGTTCAAAGACTATGTTGGGCGGATGAGTGAAGAGCAGGAAGAGATTTATTACCTGACGGGAGAAGCGAAGGAGACAATTCAACGCAACCCAAACCTTGAATATTTTCGCAAGAACGAAATTGAAGTGCTCCTTTTGACTGAGCCTGTGGATGTTTTTACGCTGCCGCAAGTCGGAGAATATGACAAGAAAAAACTGAAGTCAATCGAGCAGGCAGACATCGATTTGAAAAAAGACGAGAAGCCTGACGAGGAAGCGCTGAACCAGGACTTGAGCAGTTCGTTAATTGCCGTTTTCAAGGATGCGCTTGGCGATAAGGTTGAAGACGTGGTCGAATCGAAACGTTTGGTGGATTCGGCGGCGACTTTGGTTGTCAGCAAAGACGGCGTTGATCCGCAAATGGAAAAGATGATGAAAATGATGAACAAGGATTATGCGGGCGCGAAAAAAATTCTCGAGATCAACACGTCTCACCCGCTTGTTCGCAATTTGTCGCGCCTAAACATCGCCGACAGCACGGATCCGGTTTTGCGAAATTGCATTGTTCAATTGTATGAAGGCGCGTCTTTGATTGAAGGAAGTTTGGCCTCGCCGTCAGACTTCGTACAGCGGATGACGGAGATCATGGAAAAAGCGACTGCTTAGAGCAGTACGACTTAAAGTCATCTGAAGGAACGTAGAGACGCGATTCATCGCGTCTCTACAATATGTTCTAATTGATTTGAAAGCCGATCCGGTACCGGCGGCCGAGATAGTCTTGTGAAAAGACAAGCGGTTGGTCGTTAAAGAAGAGTGAATTTTCGCGAATTTCTTCAAACCGAACGTCAAAGAAATTTCGTATTTCAAAAAACGGCAACAGTTTGTGTTTGCCGATCCGGCCTTTGTAAGCAAATTTGAAGTCGAGCAGGTTACGCACGGGAAGCTTTTTTTGCAATGTGCCCGTTGTCGATTCGTCGAGCCATTCCCTTGAACTGAAGAGTCGCGAAATGAAGCCAATTTCCATATCACGCGTGTCAAGCTTCACGGCAATCAAGTAGCTGTGGCGTTGATCCCACTTCAAATTGTCCTCAAATTTACTCGACGCATTTCCGTTTCGCACAAACAAATTATAATATTCTTCAGGGTTGTTCGCCGTGCCGGTGGAGAGCATGTAAGTATAGCCGAAACGGCTATTTAAGCCATTGACGAGATTATAATTAAAAAGAAGCTCCACTCCGCGCGCGCGCCCAAACGCGCTGTTTGAAAACCTGCCTTGCGTATAGCGAATCTGATCTTCCAGAGCAAGAGCCGAATTGGATGACGCAAGAATTTCCGAGTCCACTAAATTGTGATATTCTCGATAAAATGCTGTCGCATGAAAACTCGATGCGTTCGGCAGGCTCCGATGATAAGAGAACTCAAGATTTCGACTCTGCTCCAAGTGCAAATCCGGATTGCCTTGCAATGGGATGAATACATCGCTCGCCGTGCCGGTTCCGGCATATAAATGATAGAGTGAAGGTATTTGTGCGTAAACGCCGTAATTCGCATAAAAATAGTCAACCGCAGTGATTGGAACGGAAACGCCAATTCGCGGACTTGGTACGATTTTAGGCGATGCAAGAATAGCCGCAGGATCGTGTAAAGTTGTATCAGCATTCTGAGGCGATCTTGCATTTGGATGAAAATAATCCATGCGGAGACCGACCTGCGCGATCATTTGAAGCGGCAGGCGCACCCTCGATTCGACATATCCCGCAATAGTATAAGGCGATTCCTGAAATTCATTTACGAATTTATTGTAGCTATAGGCGACTTTCGGCTCGCTAAGTCGATATGGCTGAACCACAAGCTTTTGCCCGTCCATGGCCACATCATAATATTCGCTGGATAATCCTGCACGCACCTGGATTTTGCTGCTGAGTTGCTTCAGGAAATTTGCACGCAGATAATAAATATCTTCTTGAACGCTTTGTCGCCAGGGGGATTCATCAAGGCCTAATTCCAGCGTCGGAGAAAGGTTGTT
Organism: uncultured Deferribacteres bacterium; assembly: GCA_964014485.1. Taxonomy (GTDB): domain Bacteria; phylum Zhuqueibacterota; class Zhuqueibacteria; order Zhuqueibacterales; family Geothermadaptataceae; genus CAXHAT01. Next base: position 18,410 of record CAXHAT010000063.1, on the reverse strand, counting down.
GGAAAGAATAACGGACTGCAAGGTGTCGATCACGCTGCCCGATACACGATCTCGAATTTTGTTATAGCCGAGAGAAAGTCGATAGTACATCGATGGCGACAATGTATGCGTCAGATGCACGGCAGTGTTTAGGCGGTTGTTCGCATGCAGTGGCAAAGCTGAGATCGGGTCATTGCCGAGATCATCCAATGTTCGCCAGCGCCATTGAGAAACGGCTGATTGCAGAGAAAGATGAAGGTCTTGCGTTAGTTTTAAATCGACAATGGCGGACAGGTTGCCGTTTCGTTGGATCGGGTCGTTGAATTGAGATTTGAATTGTTCTCTAAACGGCGTGTCTGTTGTTGTGTAATTTCCACTAATATAATAATTCGCGTCAAGAACTGGCCCGCCAAAGCTGATTGCCATTGGCCCGCCGAATCCGGCTTCAACGCTGCGAAGATTGTCGAACTCTTCGTTCAACTTTCCGACATTGTCGGAATAGGATCGTGCGTTGAATTGAAATTTATCTCTGGCGCGCTTTCGAATAATGTTGACGACGCCGGCGTTTCCATTGCCATACTCAGCACTAAAACCGCCTGTTTGGACAACTATTTCTTCCACTGCGCTGGTGGGAAGATTGAAAGCCACATTTCTTGACATCGCGCTGATCATCGGAACGCCGTCGATAAGATAAATCACATCCCCCAAGCGACCGCCGCGAAAGTGGTTTGAGAAAATTCCGGGCATGAGCTTGAAGCTTTCGATGTAATTGTCTACCGGCAGTGAGAGACTGAAATCGCTGTCATTAACGTAGTGCGTTGTCGATGGAATTTCATAGGGCAGCGGGGTTCTGCTGCGTTCGATAACAATGGATGTATCGGCGAGAATGGCGCGCAAAGCCATGTTTATATCGATATGAGCCGTGGCGTCGGTCTTGATGGTGACATTGACCGGGGTGACCATGGCATAACCGACGAAATTGACAAGCAGCGTATATTTGCCTGGCGGAAGCGCTGTAAAAACGTAGAAGCCGTCCTTGTCAGTAACGCTCTGTTTGCCCAATTCGAGAATGCTGATTTCCGCACCTCTTAAAGCTCCGCCGCTGACAGCGTCTTTAACATGCCCGTCCAAACCGCCCGTTACGCCGGCCACGGCAGATTTGGAGACGAAGAAGGCGAGCAGTAAAATGCTCCGAAGTTTTACAGGGGCGTTAAAGACATTCATGGGTTTTCAGGTGGAAAACTGGAAATCGCCCGCCGACATGAAGAACGGCGAAAATTTACTCAGGGTTAAGCGCAAGTAATATGCCACTTTCAGACTTTTCAAGCTGCAATTTCAGGAAATAAACGCAACGTGCGGTTTAAACGAATTTTCAAGTTAAAAACGCTTCGATTTTAGCCGCAACTTGGCTTGAAAGACGTCTTCGAGAGCAAGAAAATTGCTATCTTTACCTTGCTTGTGCAAATTGTTTCCTTGCAAGATGTAATAATTTGCATAGCAATTTTGTGATATTGTTGCATTTGCTCGGAAGAATCTCACAAACTATTACATCGCATAACGCTCTATGCAGAGTAAATTTTAAGTCGCCAGAAATTCATCATGCTTTCCAAAGAAATAGAAGAATATCTCGATAGCCTCGGCATGTTTGGCTGGAAATTGGGGCTTGGCAGGATGCACGAAATAGCTTCTGCCATGGGCAACCCTGAGCTGGATTACCAAGTCATTCACATTGCCGGAAGTAATGGAAAAGGATCGACGGCAGGGATATTAGAATCGATTTTCACAGCAAGCGGAAAGAAGGTCGGCGTTTATACTTCGCCTCATTTAATTTCGCCTTGTGAAAGAATTCGCATCGATGGTCTTGACGTTACAAGCTCGGAGTTTGAGAGTGCGATTCGCGAACTGAAACCGATTTTTGACGCAAACGAAGCCACGTACTTTGAGGTGATGACGGCGACTGCATTTTTTATTTTCCAGAGATGCGAAGTCGATCTCGCTATTGTCGAAACGGGACTTGGGGGCAGGTTGGATGCAACAAATATCGTTTCGCCGGATTGTACAATTATCACGACGATTTCCCTGGAACACGAAGCGATCTTGGGTGATACAATTGCAAAAATTGCCGCCGAGAAAGGAGGCATTATCAAGCCCGGCGCTCCGGTCGTTTTTGGAAAGCTCAAAGAAGAAGCGAGAGAAGTGCTGACGGCCATCTGCCGCCGGGAAGGTTCGGTTTGGCTTACTCCGCACGCAAACGCCAAGACAACGCACCTTTCGCAGAGCGCAAACTCTCAGACGTTTCGATTTGAATACAAAGGTGATGATTACGGCTCTGTTTCACTGCCCTTGCCCGGACAGCGGCAACTTGAAAATTTTATCACAGCTTTTGGCTGCGCCAAATTGTTCATGAGCAAGCCCGGATTAAAAAAATGCATTCAAGCCGGGCTCATGAAGCTTAAAACCAAAGCGCGCCTGGAAATAGTCTCTCATAGCCCTCCCATTCTGATTGATGTGGCGCACAATCCTGACAGCGTGCTCGTTTTAATAGAATATCTACAAAATTATTATCGAGATCGACGGATTTTTGTTATTGCCGGCGTACTTGCAGACAAAGACTATGTTACGATGCTCTCTTTTCTCAAGCCGGTAATTCATGAATTGTTCTGTGTGACGCCGAAATCGTCACGTTCCCTCCCGGCGGATTCACTCGACCAAGCCGCTTGCAATTTGGCGGTTGAGTCTAGTTCGTTTAAAACGCTTGAAGCAGCATACCAGCATGCGCTGAACGTATTGACTTCTCAAGACCTTCTTGTTATCACAGGTTCTCATTACGTGGTCGGAGAGTTCTTGAAATTGTACGAATCTAAAATTTCTTGACAATAGAATGGAATTTTTCTATCTTGACCGCCGACTCAAAAAGACGCCAAAAAATCCAACCGCGCACTCATTACACAATCCTGATTTTCTTCACCTTCACTCTACATTCACCGAATGGCTCAAGTACTCCTCAGAGACGTTATAAAGATTTACGACAAAGACGTCGTCGCTGTTAACAAAGCCAATATTAACATTGAAGATAAAGAATTTGTCGTACTTGTGGGGCCATCGGGTTGCGGCAAGTCTACGACTTTGCGCATGGTGGCCGGATTAGAAGAAATCACCGACGGTGAAATTTATATCGGCGACCGTTTGGTGAATGACGTGCCGCCAAAGGACAGGGATATTGCGATGGTTTTTCAAAATTATGCGCTATATCCTCACATGTCGGTATATGAAAATATGGCTTTTGGCTTAAAGCTGCGAAAGTATTCGAAGGCCGAAATTGACAGCCGAGTCAAGGAAGCCGCAAGAATTCTGGGATTGTCAGATTTATTAAACAGAAAGCCGAAAGCGTTGTCTGGAGGGCAAAGGCAGCGCGTAGCCGTTGGTCGGGCCATTGTTAGAAAACCCGCCGTATTCCTTTTCGATGAACCGCTTTCCAATCTTGACGCCAAACTGCGCGTTCAAATGCGAACGGAAATCTCCCGACTCCACAACCAGCTTGAGACGACGATGATCTATGTGACGCATGATCAAGTCGAAGCTATGACTATGGGTGATAGAATTGTTGTGATGAAAGACGGCGATATCCAGCAAATTGCCAGCCCGCTTCATCTTTACAACAAGCCTGCGAATAAGTTCGTAGCCGGATTCATTGGTTCGCCAGCTATGAATTTTGTGTCGGGAAAGATAGAAAACAGCGAGAACCTCTATTTTAGAGCGGATGGATTGAAGCTCAAAATTCCGGCAAGACTTGGGGGGAATGTTGAAGGTTACATAGATCAAGGCGTCATTCTTGGCGTCCGCCCTGAAGACATTTATGATGTGGAAGATAACGTTTCGATTGAAGACTCTGCTGAAGGGGCCATGACTGTTGAAGTCGTTGAACCCATGGGCAATGAAGTTTTCGTCTACCTTGCAACAAAAACTCATTCTCTGATTGCACGCATGTCGTCCAGGGAAACGCCGCAGGTCGGCATTGAGAAGAAAGTGCTTTTTGATATGAGCAAAGCCCACTTTTTTGACCCGCAAAATGAACAATCTCTCTTACATTAGATTCTATATATCAACCAAATTGGGAACGAGCGACCCCGCAATCTTGCCAAACGGAAAGACCATATTCTTACACACCATTTTATCATAAATTTAGCTTTGTATACGTCGGCGCGCCAAAAGCGCGCCTGAAATTGAGAGTGCGGCGTTTGGGCTTTTGCCTACGAGAACAGCGGCTTTCTCGAGACATTGTTAGAACAACCGGAACGTTTTTCCGCGTAGACTTGCACGCGAATGACGCTGGCAACTGAAAACAATTTTACACAAATCACACAAGGAATTGAAATGAAGAAAAGCGACCAGATGGACATTTCTGAACTTAAAACTTTAAAAATCGCACAATTGAGCCAAGTCGCTCAAGATTTGAATGTCCAGGGAATCACCGGTTTAAAAAAGCAAGAACTCATTTTTCGAATTCTCGAAGAGCAGACCAAGAAAGAGGGTTTGATTTTCGCCGAAGGCGTTTTAGAAGTGTTGCCGGACGGATATGGCTTTTTGCGAAGCCCTGACTACAACTATCTGCCTGGCCCGGATGATATTTACGTATCCCCTAGCCAGATCAAACGTTTTGGCCTAAGAACCGGCGATACGATTTCAGGGCAGATCCGGCCGCCAAAAGAAAACGAAAGATTCTTTGCCTTGCTAAAAGTCGAGGCCGTAAACTTTGAAAACCCCGACGCGGCGAAGGGCAAAATCTTGTTTGACAACTTGACTCCGCTTTATCCCGACGAACGCATCAAGCTTGCCAACCTCCCCAAAAACTACTCTGCCCGAATCATGGACATGCTCACGCCGCTCGGCAAGGGTCAGCGTGGATTGATCGTTGCGCAGCCGAAAACGGGTAAAACAACGCTGCTCCAAACAATCGCAAACAGCGTTTCCAAAAACCACCCGGAAGTCAAAATGATCGTTCTGCTGATCGACGAGCGTCCGGAAGAAGTCACGGACATGCAGCGTTCGGTAAAAGCCGAAGTCGTCAGCTCGACGTTTGACGAGCCGCAAGAACGACACGTCCAGGTTGCGGACATGGTTTTGGAAAAAGCGAAAAGGCTGGTCGAGTACGGTCAAGATGTTGTTATTTTACTCGACAGTATCACGCGTCTTGCGCGAGCTCACAATGCTGTTGTCCCGCACAGCGGCAAAATTCTTTCTGGTGGTTTGGACGCAACGGCGCTTGAACGCCCGAAACGTTTTTTTGGCGCTGCCAGAAATATTGAAGAAGGCGGAAGTTTGACTATCATCGCAACGGCGCTGATTGATACGGGCAGTCGCATGGATGAAGTTATTTTTGAAGAATTTAAGGGGACGGGCAACATGGAGCTTGTTCTCGACCGTCGCCTGGCTGACCGCAGAACGTTCCCGGCAATTGACCTTAACCGCTCCGGCACACGGAAGGAAGAACTACTTTTCGATTCGATGGAACTCAATCGCGTGTGGATTCTTCGCAAATTTCTCTCAGAGCTTTCTTCTGTGGAAGCGATGGAATTTATATTGGACCGTATTCGCGGCACAAAAACGAACAAAGAGTTCCTGGATTCAATGAATAGGTAACAACTTTGTCCTTGCTTTTATAAATAGGCCTGTATTATATTTGTCGCCTTTGAAAAAAGCCTGCCGGAAACATAGATTTAATCAAGCCCAAACGGGAGATAAAGCAAAGTGAAAGAAGGAATTCATCCTGAATATGGATTCGTCGTCTTTAAGGACGCAGCTGCAGACTTCGCGTTTTTGACGCGATCCACAATGACAAGCAATGAAACGATTGAATGGACGGACGGAAAAGAGTATCCGCTGGTCTCCTTGGACATTTCCAGCGCATCGCACCCATTCTTTACCGGGAAACAAACGCTGGTTGACACTGCCGGTCGCGTTGAAAAATTTATGCGGAAATACGGCAAAAAATAGCCTTTTTGTGAAGTTGTTTTCAGAAGGCGGGAGCTTGCAAAACCCCGTCTTCTGAGTTGACTGGAGATGATACAGTCGCCCCACGCCATAATCAGCCATAGCCTTCCATGCAATTGGATTTATTTTAAGAGAATCGTTCTCGTTAAGCAGATTTCAGGAAGCGACGCTTTGTTAAAAACAAAAGTACTCCCCACGCTTCTGCCTGCCATAAAGATTTGACGTTTTAGCATGTTAGAAAAATTAAATGAGATCGTAGAGCAGTTTCAGCAGCTCGAAGTGCAGCTTGCCGATTCTGAAATCATTACCGATCCGAATAAATTACGTGAAGTCTCAAAAGAGCATTCACGCCTCCAGCCAATTGTCTCGATGTTTGGCGATTACAAGGAATTACAGCAATCTATCGATGATGATCGAGCTATTCTAGCGGAAAACAACGATCCCGAGCTCGTAGAAATAGCTGAGTTAGAATTGTCGGAGCTGGAACCGAAAATTGAAGACCTGGAGCAACAACTCAAAAAAGCGCTGGTTCCTCCTGATCCCAACGATGATCGTAACGCGATTCTCGAAATCAGAGCCGGAGCGGGCGGCGATGAAGCCGGGCTCTTTGCGGGCGATATTTATCGAATGTACGGTAGATTCGCCGAGCGGCAAGGCTGGAAAATCGAAGTTCTCAACTCAAATCCTCAGGGCATTGGCGGGTTCAAGGAAATTATTGCATTAGTCAAGGGCGGCACTGTTTTTGGCAAATTAAAGTACGAGGGCGGCGTTCATCGCGTTCAGCGCGTGCCGGCAACGGAAACGAGCGGGCGCGTTCACACAAGTGCAGCAACCGTCGCTGTTTTGCCCGAAGCTGAAGACGTGGACGTGGACATTGCGAATAACGATTTAAGAATTGACGTTTACAGGTCCAGCGGGCCGGGGGGGCAAAGCGTCAACACAACCGATTCCGCCGTTCGCATCACACACGTGCCGACAGGTTTAGTGGTCACCTGTCAGGACGAGAAAAGCCAACATAAAAACAAAGCCAAGGCGCTCAAGGTGCTTCGCTCGCGACTGCTTGAGATTAAACAACGAGAAGAGCAAGAAAAAATCACCGCAGATCGTCGACAAATGGTAGGGAGCGGCGACCGCAGCGCCAAGATTCGAACCTACAATTTTCCGCAAGGCCGCGTTACGGATCATCGCATCAATTTGACGCTCTACCAACTCGACAGCGTGTTGGACGGAGGGTTGGACGAGTTCGTAGAACAACTTTCCGCTTACGACAAAAACGAGCTTCTCAAGGCGGCTTCGACGACGGCATGACCCACAATGCGTGATGAGCAAAAAACCTGGACTGTTCTTGAAATGATAGAATGGTCGACTCAGTATCTCGAGGGCAAGGGGGTGGAAGATTCGAGACTGAACATTGAAAGGCTCCTCGCCCATGTTTTGCACTACGATCGCGTCAAGCTATACATCAATTTCGATCGCCCGCTGAAACAGGATGAGTTACAAGAGTTCAAATCCCTATTGCTGCGCAGAGCCAAGCGTGAACCATTACAATATATTCTGGGCGAAACCGAGTTTTATTCTTTATCGCTAAACGTCCGTCCCGGCGTCTTGATCCCTCGGCCCGAAACGGAAATCCTGATTGAAACGGCAATCGATTCAATCGAAGATAAAACGGCGGAACTTTCAATTCTTGATATAGGCTGCGGCAGTGGAGCCATAACGGTCGCTTTGGCGGTACATTTTAACAATGCGACCATACAAGCCGTTGACATTTCAAAAAGTGCAATTGAAACGTCTCGCGAAAATGCGATGCGTCACAAAGTTGACAATCGCATTCACTTCCACCGGTCAGATTTTTTGGAATGGGGAAACGAGGCTATTTTTGAATCCGGGTTCGATCTCATCGTTTCGAATCCGCCATACATCTCCTTTGAAGAAAAAAATACTCTCGAGCCTGAAGTTAAAGAATTTGAGCCTGCGGATGCGTTGTTTGCGGAGGAACCATTACAGTTCTACAAGGCAATCGCCGACTTTGCCCAAGCGAATCTGTCGCAATCGGGGCGTGTGATTTGTGAAATTTCCCCAAACTTGGAAAAAAGCGTTTCAGCAATCTTTCAGCAAGCCGGACTTTGTGAAGTTTCAACCGTAATCGACCTTGCCGACAAACCGAGAATAGTCACAGGAAAACGACCAGCACAGGAGATGCGCCATGCTTAACGACAATATTTTCAGAGAGTATGATATTCGCGGAATTGCGGACCGAGATTTGACGGATGAGGTTGCAACGGCAATCGGCCGTGCGTTTGGCACGCATTTTATTCGCGACGGCCGGAAAAGCGTTGTTATCGGTCGAGACGTCAGACTTTCTTCGCCGCGTTTGAGAGACGCCGTCATAGGCGGGCTGACTGCGGCAGGCATTGACGTTACTGATCTTGGCGTCGTTCCAACGCCGATCAATTATTTTGGCATCCAGCATCTTCGTTTGGACGGCGGTTTCATGATCACCGGAAGCCACAATCCAATCGATTTCAATGGTTTTAAAATGACGCGCAACGATGGCGCGGTTTTTGGGGATGAAATTCAAAAAATAAAGCGTTTAATTGAAACAAGCGACTTTGAATCAGGCAACGGCCAGGTAAAAGAACGAGACTTAAACGACGAGTACTTGAGCGCTTTGAAGGCGCGAATCAAGATCAGCAAGAGACTCAAAATCGTTATTGACGCCGGAAATGGAACAGGCGGCGTGCTTGGGCCTCGGCTTTTTGAAGAATTAGGATGTGAAGTCATACGACTGTATTGTGAGCCCGACGGTCGTTTCCCAAATCATCTCCCCGACCCCACGGTTCCCAAGTACGTTAAAGACCTTCAGGCGAAGGTGCTTGAACACAACGCCGACGCGGGAATTGGTTTTGACGGCGACTCCGACAGGTTGGGCGTCATCGACGACAAGGGAAGAATTATTTTTGCGGACAAGCTGGTCGCCATTTTTGCGCAAGATACCCTGACGCGTCACCCCGGAGCCGACATCATTTTTGATGTAAAATGTTCTCAGGCGCTCCCGGAAATGATTCGAGAGAACGGGGGAAACCCTGTGATGTACAAAACGGGGCACTCGCTTTTAAAAGCCAAGATGAAAGAGTTGAAGTCGCCGCTTGCTGGAGAAATGTCCGGGCACATTTTTTTCTCAGACGGATATTTTGGTTACGACGACGGTATTTTTTCCGCGGGAAGATTATTAGAAATACTCACGAAAAGCGGTAAGAAACTTTCGGAAATTCATGACGCAATTCCTGCATTTGTATCCACGCCGGAAATTCGCGTGGAATGCGATGATAATCACAAATTTCGCGTTGTCACGGCGCTGGTGGATTATTTCAAATCAAAATATGAAGTCGTCGATATTGACGGCGCGCGCGTGATGTTCGGCGATGGCTGGGGCTTGGTGCGAGCAAGCAACACACAGCCCGTACTGGTACTCAGATTTGAAGCGAAAACTGATGAAAAGTTACGCGAAATCGTGGCTGTTTTCAGGAAGATTCTAAATGATTATCCGGAGGTAAAATTTAGTACGGAGGATTTTTACGGCTATTAACGCCAGGGATATGGATGCGGCTTTTATTTTCCGCCACATGCTGATAAAGCCGCTATATACAACCAGTTGAGTGCTGTGTCTAAGTGACAAAGCCATTAGGGGTTGCCTTTACACAGCGCCGTCACGAACTTACGCCACAGTTCGACGCGCATCACGGCATTATCCAGGCCGTTTACTTCCTGCAAATACAAATCTGCCGCACAAAGCCAAACTCAGAACAACGGGCCGTCTCGGGCCCTTTAGAACGGACTTTCGTTTATTTCCTAAAAAGTCGTTTTATACAATTAAGCAAGACCAATCGTGATCGTCCAGCTAACCAACCGTGTTTGCGGCTTTTACCGGCAAGTATCGCCGAGTCAAGCGCTTCTATGTTTGATTTGGAGAACGATCGCTGGAGCGGGGCGACGATGGTTCGTCGCACTCCGAAAAGAACAGTTCAGAACCTTGTCATGCTGGAAGCAACGCCGGTTTGTTCGAGAGTTCAGTGATAGAAGACAAAAATGATCATTTCAGAACGACGGATCAGGCTGAGAAATTCTGGTCAATTGAAATTAACAGCTGATGTTACGCGCCAGCTATGAAGCCAAAGAAACTCCTGTTAAAGTCATTCCCGCGCAGGCGGGAACCCAGTCAATCGTGCGCAGCCCCTGGATTCCCGCCTGCGCGGGAATGACGTAAAAACGACGCTTCTCTGGTGCTGCTTGAGGAATTTTTAAGAGTGCGTAACATTAATTAACAGTTTATTATTTACCATGTTGAGAAATTATGAAAAACAATGAGGAACTCAAAAAGCGCGTTGTAGAGGCGCTTGAAGCACATCCCTACCGCTATTTTAAAGCCAAAGAACTGGCGAGACATCTTAAACTTCCCCCAAGAATCTACAAATACTTTAAATCTCTTCTCTATGAAATGTATCAAAATGAAGAGATCATCAAGCACAAAAGAAATCGCTACTGCGCGCCCAAGCCGTCTTCCGTGGCTTCAGGCAAATTGCATGTAAAACCGCGCGGCTACGGTTTTCTTCTTACGCCGGAAGGTGAAGAAGACGTTTTCATAAACATGCGAAATATGGGCATCGCGCTTGACGGGGACACGGTCAAAGTCCAGCTTTTTGCCAGAAAAGAAGGCGCCCGCGCTGAAGGCCGTGTTGTAGAAGTAATCGAGCGAGGGAGAAAGCACATCGTTGGCCAGCTCAAAAAAGGCAAGCATTACTATTTTCTTGTTCCGGACGATCAACGCATTTCGCGAGACATTTTCGTTTACAAGGAAGGATTAAGCGGCGCCAAGCACGGCCAAATCGTCGCCGTGGAGATCGACAATTGGGAAGACGAATTGCTCAATCCGGAAGGGCACGTCGCCAAAATACTAGGTTTTCCAGATGAAGCCGGCGTCGATGTGAATTCGATCATCGCGTCGCGCAACATGCCGTTAGGTTTTGACGAGAAAGTTGAGAAAGAAGCGGCTGCGAAGAAATTTCGCGTCACCAAAAAGCTGCTTGAAAATAGGCTCGATCTCAGGGACCAGATATGTTTCACCATTGACCCGCCGGACGCAAAGGATTTTGATGACGCGCTTTCTCTCCGACGACTCGACAACGGGAATTTAGAAGTTGGCGTGCATATCGCAGACGTTTCCTACTTTGTCGATGAAGACGGTCTGGTTGACAAAGAAGCCATGCAGAGAGCGACCTCCGTCTATCTCGTAGATCGCGTTATTCCCATGCTGCCGGAACATTTAAGCAACGAACTTTGCAGTTTGAAGCCAAACTCAAACCGTCTGACTTTTAGTTGTATCATGGAAATGACGGAAGAAGGCGAGCGCGTAAACTACAAGATCGCCGAAAGCGTCATCAAAAGTAAACGCCGATTTACCTACGAAGATGTGCAGGCCTTTTTTGACGGCGAACAAAAATTGACGCCGCAACTGGCTGAGCCGCTGACGGATTTGCGAGCGCTGGCGAAAAAGTTAAAAGCGCAACGCCATGATGAGGGAAGTCTGCAATTCGAAACGCCTGAGCCAAAAATCTCGCTTGACGAGAACGGAGCGCCAATAGATATTACCCGGCGAAAGACGCTCGAAAGTATGAACCTGGTCGAAGAATTTATGCTTTTGGCTAACAAAACCGTCGCGCAACATATTGATTCTCAGCGCACGGACGCCGATGAGTCGCTTCCGTTCTTATATCGAATTCACGAGAAACCGACGCGCGAAAAAATGTCTTCCCTGACTGATCTCTTGAGCGGTCTCGGCTATGCAATCGATCTTAGTTCGCGAATCAGCAGCAAGAAATTGAGCATGTTTCTCCAGGAAGTGAGCGACACGGATGAAAAAGACATCATCAATCGCGTTACCTTGCGCTCTCTCATGAAAGCCAAGTATGACACAACTTGTCTAGGTCATTTTGGCTTGGCTTTCCGGCACTATACCCATTTTACTTCACCCATCCGACGCTATCCCGATCTCATCGTCCATCGTCTTTTGAAAAAGTATGCCGCTAATGATGCGGATCACTTTGACAAGGCGGCGATGCTCGAAAAACTGGACGCAATCGCAACGCAAGCTAACGAACAGGAATTGGTTGCGTTAGACGCTGAACGCACTTCGGTCAAAATGAAGCAAGTGCAGTTTATGGAGAACAAAGTCGGCGAGGAATTTGACGCCGTCATTTCCGGCGTCGTTGAATTCGGCTTCTTTGTAGAACTGAACGACTTCCTTATCGAAGGCTTGGTTCACATCTCCGATCTGCACGACGATTTTTATACGTTCGATGAAAAATTATTCACGCTGGAAGGCACAACCACCGGTCAACGCTTTCGCTTGGGCGATCAGGTACGTGTGCGGCTGGTGCGCGTGGATAAGGAAGAACGCGTCATTGACTTCCTGTTCGAAAAGCAGTATGCGAAACACCGCCCAAAACCAGCGGCTGTGACCGATACGAGCAAAGCCTCGCCAAACGGCGCACAGAAGTCCAAGCCGTCTGCGAATAAAAGGAAGAGACAGCATTCACCCAACACCGGCGCACAAGATGGAAAGCGCGACTCTTCGAAGAGCCAAGGCCAGGGGGAAGTTCGCGAAAGGAGCAATGTCCGCCGTCCATTAACTCGAGGGGATGACGACCGCGTTTATTTCACAACATTGCGAGACGGGCGCAGAAGAGGCAAGAACACCGGCGCCCGCAAAGGCGGGCCGTCCCGCAAGCAGAACACCAGTAACACGCGTTCGCACAACAATCAATCCTCCGGGCGAAAAAAGCCAAGAGTGAGAAACATCGGAGGCCACAACAAACGCACGCGTTAGCGCTCCCCATTCAAGAATGAGGCCTTGCTTGGAAAAGCGTCTTTGAAACCAAAGGCGCTTTTTCTTTTTTTGCCTTCAAAATATGAACGCCCGCTTTTTTCTTGCGACCTCCCGCCCATTTATATACACTTATTTTTCGCCTAAGCCGGCAAGCTTTTGTCAAAAACCGTCTCATTTTTGTTAGGAAGGCGTCTCTCATGCGCAAACCATTTCATTTCTTGCTCTTGGTAACTTCTCTTACAATTTGTATCAATTGCGCCCAAGAACCGAACCTGGAAGAGCTCCGAGAGCAGGTGTTCGAGACGGAAAAAGCATTTGCGAAAACAATGGCGGACCGGGATTTCGAAGCCTTCAAATCATTTCTGTCTGAAGAAGCCGTTTTCTTATCCGGCAATATTCGTCAGCGCGGCAAATCTCAAGTTGCCGAACGCTGGCAAAAATATTTTGATGAAACGGAAGCGCCTTTTTCGTGGAGGCCTGAAACTGTGGAAGTGCTCGACTCAGGAAAACTTGCGCTCAGCACAGGCCCCGTTTACAACACCGACGGCAAATTAATATCATTCTACACATCGATCTGGAAACTTGAATCGCCAGACGCGTGGCGCATCGTTTTCGACAAGGGAAACAAAGTCTGTCAAGACGCAGCTCCATGAATTTTGAGATTGAATAAAACATAAGGTCGCCAAAACTCGGGAGTTGCAATGTCGTCTAGCACCGTTGCCGCCATAACGCTAAACGCCGTTACCGATAAATCTCGCAAAGAAAAGGAAGATTTGCTCGCCGTCGAGGAACCTTTGGAAATTCGGCTTGCATACGGCGAGGCCAGCACTCGCACGCGCAAAAAATTCATCGTGACAATGCGCACGCCTGGAAACGATTTTGAGTTGGCCGCCGGATTTCTTCTCGCCGAAGGCGTCATTGATTCACCGGAAGATGTACTGGCAATGCACCATTGCAGAAGCGGCCAATCGCAAGAAAGCGGCAATATTCTCATGGTCGAGCTGTCGCCGTCTCTAAAAGTAAATTTGGAAGATGTCCAGCATCGATCCCTTGCGAATTCGAGTTGCGGCGTTTGCGGGAAATCTTCAATTGAAGCCGTTTTTTCAAATCTACGTCGCCTGCAAACGAGCGCGTCTGTAGAAACTTCCGCGGAGGTCATTGATGCGCTTCCCAAAACTTTGCGCAGCGCTCAAACGGTTTTTGGCTATACCGGCGGGTTGCACGCGGCGGCGCTCTTCAGCGCGGCAGGCAAGCTGCTTGAACTTCGCGAAGACATAGGCCGCCACAACGCATTGGACAAACTGCTCGGCGCAATCTTATATAAAAACAGCGATTCCTTTCAGAAAAGTATTCTTTTTTTGAGCGGAAGAGCCGGATTTGAAATGGTGCAAAAAGCGGCGGCCGCGAACATTCCAGTCGTCGCTAGCGTTAGCGCGCCGTCGAGTTTAGCGGTAGAGCTCGCAAAAAAGGCCGGGATAACGCTGATCGGTTTTGTACGTTCCGGGCGTTTCAATATTTACTCACGCCCTGAACGGGTTAAATAGGAAAACCATCGAAACGGTCGGGAAAAAACAGTTGAGCAATTTGATGAAAAATCGACAATGTAAAAAGAACGCCCGCCCTGCGGTTATTCTATTTTCGGCAGGGCTGGCAATTCTTGTCCTTGCAGCAACGGCAACCGCTGAAAAAAAATTGCTGCGTATCATCCACACCAACGACATTCAATCCCGCATGTTGGGCTTCGGTCCGAACGCCGAGTTCACGCCCTATTCGCTGAATGACGACCAGACGGTCGGCGGAATTTCGCGCGTCGCTACAGCCATCAAAAAGTACAAGTCAGAGGCGCCGGAAAAAACGCTCATTCTCGACGGCGGCGACATGATGATGGGATCGCTTTTCCACACTATCGCCAAAGAACATGCCGCGGAACTCCGGCTGATGCATAAGATCGGTTATGATGCAGCCGTCCTGGGAAACCACGAATTTGACTTTCGTCCGGGCGGGTTGGTCAAAATACTGAAAGCCGCTGAACAACACGGGGGTGCGCCCACATTGCTGCTCGCCAATCCGATTTTCGACCCAAATGACGCAGGAGATGACGCTTTCGAAGAACTTTACCAAACCGGCTTGGTCAGGCAAGACACGATTATCGAATCCAACGGAATGAAAATCGGCCTTTTCGGTTTGATGGGAACGGAAGCGGCGGAAGTTGCAGCTCCATTGGCGGCGCCGTTAAAGTTCGGCGATCCCGTTGAATCGGCAAGAACTGTTGCGAAATCTTTGCGGGAACGGGGTGCAGAGCTGATTATCGCGCTTTCTCACGGCGGCGTCAAGCCTGATGAGCAAGGTGACGAATGGTCTGGGGACGACCGGATTTTAGCTGAGTCCGTTGACGAAATCGATCTCATTGTCAGCGGCCATTCGCACCGCTTAATCCCCGAGCCGCTAATTTACAACGGCGCGCCCGTCGTCCAGGCCGGAGCGGAGGGCCAATACGTCGGCGTCCTCGACGTTGAAATCGAAAACGGCGCTTTGACGGTGAGCAACTACCAAGTCATCACCATCGACGACAGCATTCCCGCTGATGTAGAAATTCAGGCGGAAATTGAGCGCTATAAGCAGTTGGTGACGGAAAACGTGCTCAGCGAGTATGGATTTGCATTCGACCAAGTCTTGGCTGAAACGGAATTTGATCTCCTCGAAAACAGAAAGGAGTCAAACCTGGGCGATCTTGTCGCGGACGCACTGCGCTGGGGCGTGAATCACTATGACCCGGATTTTAGCGGCGATGAAAAGCTGGATTTTGCCGTAGAAGCCAACGGACAAATCCGCGACAATATTTTGAAGGGGCGGACAGGGCGCCAACAAGTGGCCGACCTTTTTCGCGTCGTCGGGCTTGGCCCCGGAATTATGGAAGACGTCCCCGGCTACCCGCTTGTGAAAATCTACCTGACCGCTGAGGAAATCAAAAAAGCTCTGGAAGTCTCGACCACGCTCGCGCCGCTGAAAAGCCCGATTTATACCCTCCAAATCTCTGGCTTGCGTTTCCGCTACAACCCGAACAGAATGCTTTTCGACCGCGTCGTTGAAGTCGAAACCGAAAATGACGACGGTTCATTCACGCCGCTTGATCTATCCAGTGACAACGAAAAGCTTTACAGTGTTTGCGCCACCTTTTACGTCGCATCATTCATCAAAATTATCGGCGGGTTCACCTACAACATTTTGGATATTGTCCCGAAAGACAAGCACGGCAATCCATTGCCCGACATTAAATCCGCGATTATCGATCGGGATCGGGGAAAGGAAGGCGTTCAGGAATTAAAAGAGTGGGCGGTTTTTCTGGAATATCTCCAGCAATTGCCGGATTCCGACGGCGACGGCGTGCCGAACATTCCCGAAAAATACCGCAAGCCTCAGGGGCGGATGGTTGCGGTCGATAGCTGGGAGCCGTCTCTCATGGTGAAAAACGCAACTTGGGTGACCTGGACGACGGGAGCGGTAGGTCTTGCATTTATTACAGGGATTCTTCTGCTTGCCTGGCTGTTTTTCAAACGGCGATTTCGAGCAAAATAAGCATGACAATAGCGGAGCGTAAACTCCAGCAAACGGTTCTTACCCAATTCGTTCTTTGCAAATCGCGCAGCATGTCGATGTTAAACCCGTGCATCAGTTCGCGATGCTTTGGACCGAGCACGAAAATTGTGGTGAGCCAGATAATCACCACCAGGCCGAAACCGGCGAGGACAAAAGCGAATTCGAATTGCTCCGGGCGGGAGAAGAACAGGCTGATTCCTGTCGCCAGCTCCAAAATCATCAGAGGAGCAACGTAAAAGGCCGTTTGCCGGGAATAGCGCCGGGCGTAGCTTGGGAATTCGTCCACGCCGACGTGTTTAAAAAGCGGGTAAAAAACGAGTTGAACAAACCAAATAAGGCCGGTAAGCAGAAGCGTTGCAGCAGAATGGAGAAGGAAAATCAGCTCAGTCATGTCGTACTTTTTTCGGAACCCAGGGAAAAAATGCGTTGGTTGTTTCAAGGTATTCTGTATAACCAGGCTTGGTCTTTTTTAAATTACGCTCCAACATCGCAACGCCGGAAATTTTTATCAAAAGCCAAGTCATTAAAATCGGGCTGCTGACGGCATGAAAACCGTGCTCGGTTGAGCAAGCGATAAAAAAATAGCCCCACCAAACCATCGCATCGCCAAAATAATTGGGATGACGTGTGTATCGCCAAAGCCCCGAATCTAAAACCTTCCTCCTATTCTCCGGTATTCCTTTGAATCGGGCGAGCTGAAAATCTCCAACCGTTTCGAACAAAAAACCAACGCTCCAAAAGGCGATTCCCAGAATATCAAAAAACGTCAAGTTCTGCGGCACGGCAGAGCGTTGAGCAACAAGGAGCGGGGAAGAAATGATCCACAAAATAGCGCCTTGTAGAAGAAATACCTTGAAATAGCTCCGCCACCAAAACGCGTTCCTCGCCTCGTCGCGCCATTTTCGGTAGCGATAATCCTCGCCTGCGCCGCGATTTCTCAAAAAAATGTGCAGCGACAATCGCACGCCCCAAATGGAGACCAAAGCAAGCAGCAATTGCCTTCGCCATTCCACGCCCGTCGTTTCGAGGTAATAAACGAACCCCAGCAAAACAAAGCCAAGCCCCCAAAAAATATCCATGATCCCGGCGTCTTTTAACGCCAGACTGAGCAGCCAAATCAGCGTGACATAGCCGACGACCCACGGTACGGCGTAAAAATAAGTTTCGAAAAATGAAGTCATAAAATGCGCAACTTCAACTCAACGTTTAAATATCCCATTCAATTTGATCATCCTTCAACGAAGCGCAAAGCGGCCCGCCCTTGGCATCGGTGAGAAACGGAATTCTGGCCATGATCACGCCGTCGTTTTCAATGGCTTTCTCAACCTGCTTCCAGTTGATGTGCGAAAGATGAATTTTAGCACGGCGAAACATCTCGAAAGAACCTTCCGCTTCTAAAACGCCCCAGCCCAAATAGATAAAACGCTGTTTTGGCGTACCGTGCGCGTATGGCCCCAGAAAATTCGGCCCGCCGTCCTTGCGCTCGCCAATTCTGAATTCCGCTTCGAAAACCACCCGTTTACTGTCGCCGCGCTGCAAATCAATTGTCTCCTGCTTTTTCTGTATGCCGATGTAAACCGGCTCCCGCATTCCCGCCGGATCGTAATAACAATCAACAAACCTGATCCCCGGCAGCGATTCGCCGATGATTCGAATTGTTAAACTGTGATACTTGCGAGAAGGCATAATCCAAAGGATAGTTTGTGTGCTCTTGGTCTAATGCTTTGTCACACTTGATTTTTCCGCTCGATCGGGGCCGAATAGCGGAAGAACTGAAGGAGTGCGAAGCTTGCTTTGCCTATTGTCCGGCTCAATCGAACGAACCGGCAAAAGCTGAAATGAAATGCGCGATTCAGAATAAGCCTGCCATTGAAAAGCAAGGCAAGCCTTGCACTCCTTGCGCGTCTCGCTGAACCAATTGGCGGATGTTTGAGCGCCGGTATTCTATGAAAACCGG
>CAXHAT010000062.1:0-39134 GCA_964014485.1 uncultured Deferribacteres bacterium | reverse complement strand
AAGAGTGGCGCGAGTCTCGCATAGACGACTGCGACACGCTGATTACGCAGCAACTGGAACAACTCGACGACGTAATCAAAGAAGCGTGGATAGACTGGGATGCATCGCGAGAGGACACGGTGATTACGGAGATCAACACCGACGGCGATAGCAAAAAGGCCAAGCGCACCACGCGCACCAACACCGGCAATCCGGCCTACCTGGAAAAAATACTCAAAGCCCTCGATCAAAAGTCTGAACTGCAAGGTTTGAAAAAAGCACCCCTAAAGAATCCGAACGATGACGATTTTACCCCCGAGCAACAGCGAGATCGGTTTGCTCAGCTCTTGGCTGCAATCGCCGCAGTCAACGACGGACGAAATAGCCGGCCTGCACCAAACAATGGCGGCAATGGTCGGGTGGGAGCAGATACTTAAATACTGCCCACACGTCCCTTGGCCCAAGCAAGCATTGGCGCTTTCGATCGATTGCGAAGAATTACTTTATGGCGGGAGCGCCGGCCCCGGAAAAACTGAATGGCTGTTAATGGCGGCGCTACAGTATGTTGACTGCCCTGATTATTCAGCGTTGATTTTGCGTCGCGATTATGCACGGCTCAGCTTGTCCGGTGCGATTATGGACCGGGCAAAGAGTTGGCTTTTGCCGCGCGGGGTGAACTGGAATGAGCAGCAGAAAACGTTTACTTTCGCGTCCGGAGCAACGATTCAGTTTGGTTATATCGACAGTCCAAACGATCGTTTTCGTTACGCTTCGGCGGAGTATCAGTTTATCGGCTGGGACGAACTAACCGAGTTTCGATTGCCGGCGGACGAAGATAATCCAAGCGAAGATAATCCTTACTTGTTTTTGTTTTCTCGATTACGACGAACTAAAGATAGCGATATACCTTTGCGTTTTCGCGCGGCGAGTAATCCGGGAAACATCGGCCATGAATTTGTGAAGAACCGATTTATTACCGACGAATCGATTGCATCGATCGGCGACCCGACGCCAAGGGCGTATTGGGTGGACGCTCGCCGCGCGTTTATTCCGGCGCTTATCCGCGACAATCCCGCCATCGATGAACAAGAGTACGTCGCCAAGCTATGGCACTTGCCCAAGGTGACCCGCCAACGTCTGATCGAGGGCGACTGGACGATCCGCGAGGACTCGATAATCAACCAAGCGTGGTTTCGGCGATACAGCTTGCAGGGAGAGATTTTACGAGAGGTCCGTGACGACAAAGCATATAACGCCATTGATGCAAGACTTTGCACTCGCCTTGCCACCATCGACACGGCGGGGACGTCGAAGGAAAAAGCTGAGGAGAAAAAAGGAAAAAAGGCGTCCTGGTCGACGATGGGTATTTGGGATTACGACGCGACTTCACATCGGTTATTTTTAAGGTATATGTGGAGATACCGAGTAAGTTGGAACAGCTTGAAAAATAGAATAATCTATTATACGGGTGTGTGGAACCCCGCGGCGATTTATATCGAGAACGCACACTTCGGCCCGGCGTTGAAAGAGGAATTGAACAAATCGAACGTACACTTGGTGGGACCGGTGTTGCCGACGCAGAAAGGGGCGGGAACGAACGGCGGCGCGAAACTTGAGCGGGCTGTTGCTTCGGGTCTGCTCAATATGCTTGAGGAGGGTCGTATTTTCCTTCCGATTGAGGCCGAGTGGTTGGCGGCTTACGAGGCGGAATTGGTGTCGTGGACGGGGCTGGACGAGGAGCCTGCGGATCAAATCGACGTGAGCAGTTACGCAGCGTATTGCTGCAAAAAGAAGAAAAAACAAACCTGGGGGGGAGTAATTAAATTTTGATGGCTAAGAAACGCACACAATCGCGAGATAATCAGGGGTCATTTGTCACTGTGGAGAAGAACACGGGCGAGACCGTCATGTTCGGCGAGCCGCTTTTGACTTTTCAGGAAGTGGCGGATATGTTTTCGGTTACAAAATCGCAAGTGCAAAATTGGAAAGACACGGGCCGCATCAAGTTTGTACGCACTCCGTCGGGCCGCGCAAAAATTCCAAAATGCGTCGCGGAGGCGTTTTTGACGTTGTATGAGTGCGAACAAAAGTTTGTGCATAAAAAAAAGTAAGGTTTAAATAATGGCAAACTCACGTTGGATCGGACGCGCGGCTGCGATACCCGAAATACGCACCATCACTATCGCAAACACTTGGGCGCAGAACGACACGCTGACGGTTACAATTGGTGGTGCGTCATTGGTGCTTACAGTCGGCACCAGCGTTGCGACCACCGACGTGGCAGCAGCGCTGAAAGCGATGCTCGAGGGCGATGCCTTGGTGGGCGATGAGAGCCGCACAAACACGGGCGACAACATTCCACAATTCAGTGAGTTTGATTCTACGGTTTCGGGGTCGGTGGTAACGTTGACTGGTAGCACCGACGGATTGCCGTTTGCGATTACGGTCACGGAGTCGACTGCCGGGAGCGGCACGGCGACGGGTGCGCAGAGTCAGGCGGCGACTGGCCCCAATGATGTGAACAATGCCAACAATTGGAGCGAGGGGAGTGTGCCGGGGGCGGCGGATGACGTTTTTGTGGAAAACACAAACGTGTCGTTGCTCTATAATTTGGATCAACTCTCTGGTGCGACGCTGACGAGTTTCACCGTTGACGCCAGTTTTACGGGCGAGATTGGTTTACCGAAAACCAACGCCAACGGTTACAACGAATATCGCGCGGACTTCCTCGAGATTGATTGTTCTACGATTCGCATTGGCGTAGGTGACGGTTCGGGCAGTCCGCGGATTAAAATTAATTCGGGAACAGTTCAGACCGCCATTGAGGTGATAAAGACCGGTGGAGGAACAGAGGACGGCGTTGCAGCGCTGCTGCTTAAAGGTTCACACGCAAGCAACACGCTGGAAGTGCAAGAGGGGAGCGTCGGTGTTGCCATTTACGGCGGGGAGGCGGCGCAGTATACCACCGTGCGAAACGCTGGTGATTTGTTGATGTCCGCCGCGGTGACGCTGGCCACCGTGCAGCAGCGAGGAGGGTCTATCCAGATAGATAGCAATGTAACCACGCTGACGCAAAGCGGAGGAAGTTCAACTATTTACGGAACGGCGACGGTGACGACGCTCACACACACCGGCGGGATTTGTGATTATCGCTCTAGTGGCACTTGCACTGCGGGGACGGTGGGCGGCGGACGAGAGCAGTCGTTATTGACATTTGAAAACGATCCCTCGTCAAGGACGTTTACCGATTTGACGATCAAGCCTAATTCGATGGTTCGCGACCCGCACAACACTTTGACCGTTACCAACGGGATTACAAAACACGCGGACACGATTGAGATAGTGTCAGGTTAGATTGCGTGCGATGAACATTAATATACCGACAATTGAAGCGTTTTGCCGTCTTGAGTTTATGAATCAACACGGCGCGGAGTATGTCGGCGAGTTTGTGCCGGTTCAGATATTTGGCGTTGCTTCGATCCCCGGTCAAACGCCGCTCTTTCATTTTTTCGCAGACGACGGCGGTATATGGTGGCGTATGCCGATTCACGCTTTTTGTCATAAGCGAGACGCGCGGCGAGTATCTCTTGACGAGGTGTGCTTATGGGATTCGTTTTCTTACAACTGTCATGTATGTGTATTTGATATTTTGAAACATAAACGCCTTTCGTACGTAGATAGAAACAGAAAAGAACACGTGGGCGTGTATTTATTTACTCTTGATTGGTTCGGCGACGACCTGCGCAGTTACGGTTTTTCGGAGACACCGGGCCAGCATAAGTGCGGCCACGTTTTACAATTGGACAATGGCAATTTTGCGATTCAGCCGAACAATCGCGTAAGGTTATTCGACCCGAATTTCGTAACGAAGGATGAGCGTTATTCGCGCAAGCTCGCATCACATCTTTATACAAGCGAACAGTCTGCAAAATGGCGTACCAGTGACGACGAAAATTACGACTATGGGATTGACAGTTTGCGAAATTTAGCGCAAAACTAGAGAGATGTGGGGATTGCGAGTGCGGGTTTCGATGCTTTTGGATAGGTTTGTTCAAGGTGCGTTTCGCGCGCACGTGGGGATTGCGAGATTACGGTCATAAATAAATGGCGTGCTTCGCGCGCACGCGGGGATTGCGAGCGCCACAGCCTCTTGTAGTCGCCCATGCTCAGCCAGGGTGCGCTTCGCGCGTACGCGGGGATTGCGAGATAAAAGAAGCAAAAAGGTGCGATTCGCGCGCACGCGGGGATTGCGAGTATCACCGGCAATATTGATTGCCGACCGGAGAGCACGGTGCGCTTCGCGCGCACGTGGGGATTGCGAGACCAGGCGTCCGCGTAGCGAAATAATGTCAAGGGAGGTGCACTTCGCGTGCACGTGGGGATTGCGAGAGTGTTGGCGAGAGTGTTGGCGGTGCGCTTCGATTCGCGCGCACGTGGGGATTGCGAGATAAGCGCACGCAATGACAATTTTTCTTAACGCCCCTTTCACGGGGCGTTTTTTTTATGCGCTTTTTTTGCATCTGTTTGGTAGTGTTTGGTAGCGTTCAATCACATTTAGTGACTTCTTTTAAAATATCTTCCTTTTTGTAATAGCAAGCATCCGTTACATCTATAGTAATGGTTGCTTCATCTAAAAAATTTCGCAAGGCGATTCTCAAACCGGGACGATATGTCTCGCCCGACGGCGTAGTGGACGTTACGCCGCAGAGGCTCAAGCATTGGGAAAAGCAGTTCAATCGGTTGCGACGCAATAACCAGATTGTGCCGATCGACTGGGACCATGACGACGACCCAACCAACGCCGTCCCGCTCTCGATCAACGATTTTAAGAAGAGGTCGGCATCCAACACGGTCGGAAAGCTGGAAAATTTTTCGGTGAAGAATGGTCAGGCCGAAATTCTGATGGATATTCACGATCCCGCAGCCGCGGCCAAGGCGGAGTCGAATAGCGTTTATGTTTCGCCGGTCATTTTTTCGGAGTGGCAGGACGGCCGAGGTAGAAACTACAAAGATACGATCACACACGTAGATTTCGTGAATCATCCCGTTGATGATTCGCAAAGCCCTTTTGAGCCTGTTGAATCCGGCGCGATCGCATGCGCCATACGAATGGGATTGGATATGGGAAAACCGAAAGTGTACCGCATGGGCGATGACGACGAAATGGATTACGACAACGAAGACGAAATGGAAGGCGAAGAAGACTTCACCGACGAGTCTGTTGAGTCCGACAACGACGGGCCGGGTGAGGACGACGGCGGGCAGTACAAGACTTTAGCGGAAGAAGTCATGAGCCGCGTCGGCGCGGAGATCCCGGTTGATTTCGACCCGATGAGCGACGAAGGATTTGTACTCCTCATGACCGCGGTTATTAACGCGCTCAACGCCAACGAGGAAGAGATGGATGAGTACGAAGAGGAAGATATGACCGAGGATGTTCCAGAAGAAGGGACCGAAGAAATGAACGCAGTTCCGCCTGAATTTGCCGCGTTGTCTCAGCGATATGACAAGCAGCTAAAGGGCATGAAACAACAAATGGTCGCTCAAGAGAAAATGTTCACTGGCCGTCATCGCTTGTCGCTGATGGAGCGTCTTGAACATTTATCGCAAACAGGCCGATGCACGCCGTCCGAGATGAAGCGGCAGATGTCGCTCATTAAAGTTCAGAGATTATCGGTGAAGGCCAACGGCACTGTTGGAAAGACCGACCCGGAAAAGTGGATCGAAAGCCGCGAAGCAATCCCGGAAAACAGCGTGGTGGATTTGCAGCAGCATTTGCGTATGGCAAGCCCGACGATCACGGCGAAAGATCAACCTCCGCACGTCAGCGGGAAGTTCGACGATATCAGCGACGAAGACGCGCAAAAAGTAATTGATGATGTCTTCAAAAAGAATCGCATGTTTTCATCTGAGACCACCAAAGTATAGCCATTAGAGGCAAACTATGACATTTTTAGGCGGACCCAGCGCGCCCGGTTTCGGCTCGCTTGAACAGACCACCGAGAAGGAAATCCTTTGGGTCGATGACCGCGCCAAGGGGCAGGCATTGTTTGGCTCGGCGATCATTTCCGGCGCTGCGCGTGATGCGGGCAATTCGCCCACTACGGTTTTGCGCCCCGGTCTTTTGCTAGGACAACTCACTTCCGGCAGCGAACTGGAAGAGTGGGATGCCGACGCGAGCGATGGCAGTGAGAAGATTTACGGCATTTTGGCCGAAGAGCTTCGCATGCAGGATTTCAACGCCAACAACGCGGACCGCGCTTGGCGTGTTTTGCTCCGCGGACCGGTGCGCGTGAATGAATTGCTTATTCAAGGCACTGCTTTTACAACACACGTCGATGAGTTTTTGGCGCGGCGCATGATGTGGAGTGCCGGGTTTGTGTTTGACGATGACCCGATGGGCTGGAAGGCTGGCAACGAACGATTTGCGAACAAGACTGCGGATTATACAGTGGTCGAAGCTGACAACGGCACAATTTTTGTGTCGAGCGGCGCGGACACCGAATACACGTTGCCCACGATCCATCCGGGACTCAAGTATCAGTTTGTGATGGCGGCGGATCAGGAATTAAAAGTTTCCAGCGCGGCTGGCGATGATATTATCATCGGAAACGATTTAAGCGCTGACAGCGTAACTTACACGACTGCAAGCGAGCAAATTGGTGCGAGATTGACTTTTGAATGCATATACTTTGCGACAACCCTCAAGTGGTTGGTGCGTATCGATAAGGTTCCGTTTAGCACCGACGATTATCTGACGGTGGCGACGGCGACAGAGTAGTGTAACGAACAAACGGTGGATAGGCTGGCCCCTGAATCCTTCCCCCCCAGGAAGCTTCCACCGTCTTATAACAGGGAGTGCGTCCGTGGGGCGGACATAGGGTTTAATTGTGGCAAGTATCCACGACATTCTTCGGCCAAGAGTTGTAGCGCGGTTGGTGTCGCAGATTGCTGCGACGACCAACAGCGTTCTGAATTTTATGGGCATGCAGCCCGGCGGACCCAACGAATACGTAGTGGGTGGCCGATCAGGGACGTTCGAGGTTTTCAACAACGTTCGAACGGCGGGGTGGGGACGCGCGCCTGGAACGGCCGCGGCCAACCGCGCGCGTAATTCCGTTGGTCGTGTGCCGTTCACTTTCCCGCGGCATCACGAAGCGGTGTATTTGCTCGCTGAAGAAATCCACAACTTCGCTCGCCTTGGTGTCAGCGACGCCGCACGCGACGAGATGGGCGCGGATTATTTGAAAAAGCAGATGGTCCCTCCCGCGCAGCGACTCGGCAACTGGCGTACAGCGCTGGTGGTGGGAATGCTTCGCGACTCGCTTTATCTTCACACGCAAGGCGATGTGTGGTATCCGTCTTACACTTCTAGCGGCAACCTCGCTCAAATCAATTATCAGATGCCGGCTGGCAACAAAAGCCAACTTGATATGCTGGGCGACGGCGACATTATCGATGTGAGTTGGGACAATGCGGGCGCAAATATTCCCAAGCACTTGCTGGATATTGACGCGGCTTTCCAAGAGCTTTGGGGCGGACGATTAGAGCACGTACATTGCACGAGCACAATCTGGAACCACGTCGTTACAAACGATTACGTTGCGGCCGGTGCGGGCATTGCAAACACTCCTTTCGAAACGTTCAAGCGCAAGATCGGCGAGGGTCCAGACGGCAGACCGATTAATGAGAAAATCGGCACTATCCGCGCAGTTCCCTACGTGGAGTTTCACATTTCTGATTCAGGCTTGGAGATTGGTGCGCCGGGCAGCGAAACGTATACAAAACACTGGGAAGACACGGCCGCGGTATTTATGGGCGACCCAACCAACCAGAACTTTGAAATGCTGCTTGGGAGCGAGCCGATTGCCGAATACGAAAACGCCCCGCAAGTGGTCAAGGTGGGCGCGGACTCTTGGACGAAAACGAGCTTCAACCCCACGGGATGGGAGATGTTCACACTCGACAACGCCTTGCCGTGCAACTACATTCCTAAGTCGGTTGCGTATGGAACCGTTGTGTTCTAATTGTTCGGGTAACATTAACAAAATATAACTTAGAACTATGGCAGTTCCTTTTACAGCAAGGGTGCCGAAGAAAGTTACCAAAACGGTAACTTTTGACGGCGGATCAGGTAGCGGCGCGGTTGGGACCGTAGCGATTTTCACCGTTACGGGCGGGGTGTGGCTTCAACACATGTCCGTGCGATGTACGACGGATTTGGCGGGTGCGACGGCCACCGTTGAGATGGGAGTATCGGGTAACACTGCGTCTCTAGTGGCGCAAACGACTGCTACTGATATTGACGACGGCGATTGGTGGCACGACGCAACGCCGGAAGTGGGTGTTAGCGCGCCCTTGGCCGACAAATCGCTTGAGGGAAATGTGATTATTACGGTGGCGACGGCGGCAGTGTCTGCCGGCGTGCTTGAAATAGTAGCTTATTATTTACCGACATCGGCAGACGGTAAAATGACATAACAACGCCTTTCCTTTGTGTTAAGCCGGCGACGCGTTCAATCGCGCGTCGGCTTTTTTTGTGGAAAAAGCATGGCTTTATTAGCAACTGTTTATACCTCAGTAGCCAAAGTGCAGCGGTTCATGTCGCATGCGTTTGCCTTGATGGCGTCCGATCACGAGGAGGATGGAGAACCGAATTCGGACGTGATCGAGGATGCGATCAATTGGGCGACCGAAGAAATTGATATGTACGCCACGCAGCGTTACAGCGAGAGTGGTCTGTCGGGCAGTGAGCTTGTGAGCCGTTGGTGTACGTTGTTGGCCGCTTACTTCTTATCGCAGACGCGAGGCAACCCGCCGCCGGCTGCGTGGGAAGAGATGGTCAAGCGTCTGTACGATAATTTGACCAAGATTGCATCGGGGACGCTCAAACTGCCAGGCGTATCGTTGAGAGCGGACATGCGCCCGACGATGAGTAATGTGGTGATCGATCGGCGTTATCGTCGCAGCAAGGCGCGAGTGTCGCAGGCCAACAGCAGCGATCCCACCACGGAGCTTACGCAGGACGTGGCGAACGATTATCCAGGTGTTTGGGACTGATTCGCGTGAAATAAAGTTGCTGAGCGAAGAGCGGATATGTTTGATTTTTTTGATAGAACGCGTTTAACCTCCTTTGGGCAAAACCACTCTTGCTGCAACATTCGACGAAACGTTTCGGCGTCGTCAATTCCAAGCGCTTCGGCGACTTCGGTGTAAGTGAGTTTTGTTGGTGTCGGCGTCGGCGTTAAAAGAGTAATGGCCATTTATTTTCGAGGGACACGGCAAGAGTTACGAGCAGTAAGTTTCGCGCTGGCTAACATGTTGGCCGGGCGCGAGGCAGACACGTTCGGCGTGCGCCGCGGTTTTTTGCTTTCGCTGGGTTTCGGCGCGCTGTCCGACATAAAACAAGCATACATCGAAAAGGCCCGCGGCGGAACCGATGAGATGGGGATCAAGTGGGAACCGCTTAAGCCGGCGACCATCGCTAACCGCCGCGTGGGGCCGAGAGACAAGGACAACGATGCGGATATTAAAGAGAGGGAGCGTGTGCGGCGGAATGCGGAGCGACGTTTGTTCAAACGCTTTCGGCTTAGCATGCCGGAATCGGAGGCGAGGGCAAGGGCGCGCCGCGCCGCCGCACAGGTAGCCACGCGGGAGACCGGCAAAACAAAGGTGGAGACACTGGGCGGACGCGAGGTGGAGATTTTGCGGGACACCGGCGTACTGTTCAACTCGCTTTCCCCTGGGTTATTGTCAGGTGCGGGGGCGTCAGCAACGTATCAACGTCCCTCACAAGATGGCGGCGATCAGCAGGTGTTTGACGTGCATCAAAACGGCGTGATCGTAGGCACAAACGTACAGTATGCAGCTACTCACCAACAAGGTGATAGCGCGAGAAACATTCCAGCCCGGCCTTTTTTGCCGCCGACTGAATCGAGCATACCGGAAACGTGGTGGCAGCGCTGGATTGACATTGGCGTTGCGTCCTTGCGAGTTGCTGCGGAAGAAGTGTATACGCAGGGAGGTAATTAATGGCGCAGCAAGGCGTAAACGACACGGAGAGCGCGTTGCTTCGAGCGGTGCGGAACCGTATCCGCGATTACACGCAGTTCGAGTCGCATCAAGTCAACGTCGAGTACGACGCGATGGCGCCCAGCGCAGCCGGCAACGTGTACGTATGCGTGTTAAGCGGAGGCGTGCAGGCGGGGCCAGAATACATCGCGGGAACGGTAATTGACGAACTCGTGAGCGTGCGTATCGCCGTAGTAATGCGAGCGCCGATGTATCCTCGCGACCGACGACGCAACTTGTACTTCAACACATTAACGTCAATTAACGCGTACTTGCAAGAGATTAAAGATCAAATTGATTTTCAATACACGGTGAACGACGATGCGAATACTATACTGACTGATGAGGCCGGATCATCGGAGGGCTTTATTGAACCGCTTCAGTGGTCCGGCAATGGTCATCCGCAGGCTATTGGCGCAGAGTTTTTCGCCGATTCGCGAAGTGAGTCGCAAGCTGGTATTATGCGGGAAGCGACTTATATTAAAGCTAGACGCATACAAACGCGAACTTATTCATGATTCAAGGCGAACCACATATCGAAGTGCCGGTGTTGCATCCCCCTCCGCTTGTGCTTGAAGGGCAGACGCTCAAACAGCCGGTGGTGTGGCGTTGTCGCAATCCCGAATGCAAGGAAATATCGACGGCGAGATATTACGAGTTTGAGGGCGAGTATCCCGAATGCCCAAAGTGCAAGTGCGGCCCGCCGACGGTTTCCAAGCGGGCGTTGATTCACTTGTTGATCCGGGACAACAAAGGTCCGATCGTGGGCGAATTTGGCCTGCGTTGGAAAATGGCCTGCGATCATAAGCGCGTAACGCTGGCGACGGAGGATAACGGCGAGGCGGCTAGCGGCGATTCGTCGGCGATAAACTGCCCAACATGTTTATCTAAAGTCGGGCGAAAGTGTTTCGTGAACGGCGTAGCGCTGAAATTAACTAAGTGAGAAAATAATTATGTCTTTTATAGCCGGAAAGTATGCGATAACGCTCGGAGCGTCGACGGTTGGCCAGACGGGCAACGATACCGTTCGCGTTTCGCACCAGGTGTTCAAGGAAATAATTACCGGTGATAATTTTGCCGAGACGCCTCAAGATGCGGTGTTCCGCGGCATGTCGGCGTTTTTGCAGTATACGATGTTGGAGTACAATGCTACGGCTGCTGCATCGGCGTTTTGGCCCTACGGATCGTCGTATCCAGATATGGACACAGTGATCGGCACGCTGGACAGCGCCAACGCGGCTCAGACAGTGATGACGGCGCTCTCCGGCACTCCGGCCGCGGCAACTCCGGCCACGCTGACTTTCCCGTTGACGATCCTTGCTCCTAATTTCCCCGTCGAGATTTTGTTTGCACCGATGTTACGGCGAGTTCCGATTAGGCAACAAATTTACCCGAACGGGAGTGGTGTGTTTGGGACAGTGACTTAATGCCAGATTTTGCAAAAATATACGAGGTAACTGCCTGGGAAGACACCGGTGTGAGTCTGATGGCTCGCGTCGAGGGCACTGACGGCGCGAACATTCAGCAAGCGGACGTGTCTTCAATCGCCTATTCGGTATACGATATCACGACCCTTGGTTCGAGCAGTGAGGCCACCAGCGGGTCGTTAACGGTCTCCGATGTGGTGTATGACACATTGCAGACGGACAACCGTTGGGATCGCGACACGACGGGTTATAATTTTCGCCATGATGTGGCGGCTGCGACATTGGCGGCGGGCGGAAAAATATATCGCGCGGAGTACAAATTTACGCCGGCGAGCGGCGAGGCGTATCATGTGGTGTTTGAGATTAAAACGAAAAACTTGTATCGCTCTTAATGCGGATTTTATTTGATGAGAGGCGTAGGTTGTGGCGAAAGCAGCGCTGGAAATTGTACTGGTCGATCAAATCGGCAACACCTCGCAGCCATCTGCGCAGCCGGCGGTTAATCAATCGTCGTCATTTGCACCAGCGCCGTCGGTTAATCAACCACAACAGGTAGTTGCACCATCTTCCGGTGATTCCTCGATTCAAAGTGAGTCGGAACAGCAACCGATTAAAGTTGCCATCGTTAGTGACGATTCTAAAAAAAGCCAGTCTCCTCAACAAACAGGTGCATTTTCTCAGCAAGCACCGAAACAAGATACTGACTTTCCTCCGATCAGTGCTCATAGCACTCCATTGGCAAAAATAACGCAAGACGTTACTCAGCAATCAGCAAATGTTTTGCAAGACGAAAATGCGGACGCACAAGCACTGGCGATTGCAAGCAAAAAGCAAGCGTTGGCAAGGCAATTAATATCACAGCAAGAGGCGGAAGAACGACGGCTTGCGCGAGAACAACGAGAAGCCGAACAAGAGGAAAAAAAACAACGTCAAGCACCTTTTGACACCTTTCGGAAATATCAGCAAGGCGCTCAGACCGTTGCGGGGCGGATAGGTGGGCCTGTTGCGAGAACTGTGGGCGCGTCAAGTGAGGCGGCCACAGCCGTTTCGTCTTTGACGAGTTCTTTCGGCAAAGCGGGCTTTGCAGTCGGTGCTCTTGCTGTGGCAGTGGGTGGAGCCGTAGTTGCGGTTAAGAGTTTGGTATCGGCGTTTACTAGCGCCGTCGAGCAAGTTAAGCCTTATTCTGCTCCGGTTGCTGCGGCGTCGGCGGAAAGCGAAATCCGCGAGCAGTTTGCTATCCTGAGAAGAAGCGAGTCGCTTGGTCCGCAATTGGCGAATTTCGAACGTTTTCGGGGAAAATTCGAAGAACGCATGATGGAGGCCTGGACGAAGATACTTGAAATACTTTTAAATATTTTTGACGAAATCGAACCGGCAACCAAGGCCACGCTGGCAATGGCTGCCGCGTTGCCGGAAATCATTGAAGTTTTTGTGCATATTG
This sequence comes from uncultured Deferribacteres bacterium, assembly GCA_964014485.1. Taxonomy (GTDB): domain Bacteria; phylum Zhuqueibacterota; class Zhuqueibacteria; order Zhuqueibacterales; family Geothermadaptataceae; genus CAXHAT01. The sequence goes on along the minus strand of CAXHAT010000062.1, from coordinate 26,216 downwards.
GTGGGATTGCGGCTGGCGGCGGCGCTAACTTAGGAGCCGTAATTGGCCAAGCAATCGGTGTTGCCTTGGCTGGGGGAGAAAGCCCGTTACAGCAGATGCTAAATAAGGTAGTAGAGAAGTTTGAAGCGGCCATGAAAGACGACGACGATCCCATTCCGCTGAACGATCCGTTTTTCGAGGAATTGCAAAAGGCGTTTATTGCGCAGGCAGCGAATCTTGGCTTTGGACTCGACGCGCCGGCCATTTTTGCTCCGGCGCCTGGACCATAACGTTATGATTTTTTCCACAAAAACCGAGATATTTCAGCACAAAAAACAAACGCACAACTTGCAACGCTTACAGTGACGATTTGAGAAATTATGTTTTGTATCACAATTTGTTTTTGAATTGATGTGTTTGCGGTGGAAAGCGTTTGAGGTATGTTGGCGACCATGAAAAAAAGAAAACAAAGGCACAAGCCGAACAATACGTAAAACAAAATGCTGACTACAATCAGTCCTGTCTGTCTTTTGGGTTGAGATGTCTGATGCAAATGACGACTTATTTGCCGTGTCATTGGCGGAGGCGGTGGTAGTGGTGTCATTTTTCATTTGTGGGTAGTGGTTACAAATAGGGAGAGTTAGATTTTACAATGGTTGGCCATCCGGCGGTAGGTGAACTCACGTACAACGGCTTTACTTTTGACGGTTCTGCGAAGATAACCGTTGAAACAACGATTGTGCGCGACGAGGCAGACCGCACGCCGATTTATTCTCGTCATCAAATTAATGTGCAAGCAGTGGTCACTAGCGACGCTGCGCCTACAGGCGACACCGACGAACAGCTTGAAGATATCCGTTGTAAACTGACCAAGGACGGAGAAAAACTTGTATTTATCGACAAGGGTTTCGGGCAGGATATCAAGGTCAACATGGGGAAAATGTGGGATGTGAAATTCGGTCCCAAACCATTAATGCTGGGCTGGCGTCCCATCGGATCGTCACAGACCGTGGCGGTCAATTGGCAAGTGGTGACGCACATACCTGACTGCTGTGGGGATCAGCGGTTTCAGGGCGTGATGGCCATTAATTACGAAGTCGATTACAAATACGACGAGCGGGGCGACCTTGCAAGGACAATCAGCGGCTATATCGAAATCGCCATGACGCGGCGAGGCGAGAAGATACCGGACAACGCTGACTTGTATCGTCGTCAATTTCAACCGCCTGTAATACTGGGGTTCAAACGCACACAAGATTGGCGACTATCGAAAGACAAGAGGCGAATTAGTTTTTCAATTAACGATACGCAAATAGCTTCACCCAACCCTTACCCCACATCGATTGTAAAAGTTAGCGGCAAGCATCGAGTGCGATGGGCGTATAAAGGACCAGCGACAATCGCGGGTTTTGTTAATACGCTCAATGTGACCGCCGAACGGCGCCGGGGGGTGTCGGCAGCAAAGCCGTGGGCGGAATTCCTCAAGATTCTTTTTTCGCGCAGGAATTATCAAGACACGCTTGGCATGCGCACCATGCTAAAAGAGTTGGAAGTTGAAGAAGATTTATATGGTTGGCCAGCCTCTTTCCGTGCGTCTTGGTGGACCCTGAATGTCTTAAACGGTGTGGCTGCGCTCAACAAGATCGCCCTAAACGATATTACCATCAAGGCGGGCTTGTGGCGTCCGTTAAGCCTAGATTGGTCAGAATGGGCGATATCGATGGGCAACACCATGTACAACGCTTATGGTAACACGGGGATACACTACGGCGCTCAAAACGACGTGATTATTGACCTTTGCACGCCCGCGAAGGCCACGCTAAAACCACGGCAGACAGGCCAATATCCTCCGCAAGGGGATTTTTTGCAGTCGATCACCAATCCCAAGCCGCCCCCAGCAATTTCGTGGCTCAAATTCAACTCGGCGCTTACAATCGGAAAAAACAATCCAGTAGCGCAACATGGCATTTTACAAGACCCGGTGACGGACAACGCTGGCGACAATATCGTCAATCCGCAGCCGTTTTCTGGAGGACAGGGACACGGCGCGTTTGCGGACGAAGACGATGTGATACAAGAGGGCGGCGTACCCAAAAACAGCGTGTGGTTTCATGGCAACGCTTTGAGATTCGGGCACACAATCCCGCGACCAAAAATAATACAAGTGGGTGGTCAAAAGGCTATTGAAAAAAAGGCGATATTTACCAACCAAGTACTAGGTGTGTTTTTTGGGCAACCTTTATACTCCGCTTCGTGGCTGGTACAATACATCGTGAAAAACACTCTGGGGCCAATCCAATTGTAACAAGGTTTTTATGTCGGAAAACAATACACAAGGGCTTGTACTGGACAATGATGGTACGGTTTCCATCGTAATGCCGCCCAACGATCAAGGAGAGCGAGAAGAAATACGCGTAGATATTTTGGAGCTTATGGCGTTATCAGCGGACGCCGAGCGTGAGTATTCCGTACCAGGGGACGCCGGCAAAACGATGGTAAACACGTCCCCTGAGTTTTATCAGGCCGTGGCCAAGTCGTATCGTACGGTGATGCCGGTATGTACTCCAACGATGGCGTATCAAATTTGGGGACAGATCGGAAAAGTATGGGGTGAACTGCAAAAAAAAATGAGCTTGCCGCCGACATAAGCCGCGAATACGGCATTAATGCGTTTGACATGACGCGGAAACAGTTGTACGCGTTGAAATCCAATTTGCCGCGGATCAAGGCGCAAAAAAGAATTGAAAATGAGCAGTTTGAAGGGTTAGATCACCAAGGGATATACGACTTGTTTTATGCCGCGTATGGCGATAATGATTTGGCGGAAGACATGCGATTGAAGTTTTTAGAAAGTTTAGTGGAGCAAAAAACAAATGCCACTTATGGGGCGCGTTAAAAACGCCGTCAAGGCGTTATTTACAACAGACAAACATCCGGCGACCGAGGGTTACCGGCCTCTGCCCGTTCGTCTGTTTCGACAGCCCCGCGACCTGCCCTATTTTACGTTTGCGACCATCGAGGCTATGTTGATGGACCAAACGGTTAAGCTGGGTCTGGCCATGCGCGCCGCGGCAATTGTAGGCGCGAAGTTTGGTCGCGATCAAGACGGGCAGTGGGTGGACGGCGCGGAAAGTCCCAGCGAGGAAGTTGCGAAGTTTGTTGATGACCTGAGAAAGCAATTTTGGAAAAAAGCGTTGCCGAAGGTGATTAAGGCGCAAACGTGGGGGTGGATGGCGGGCGAAATAATCTGGAAGCAACAGGGCGACAAAATTCTCTTTGACGATTTGTTGGAGCGTCATGCAAGGGACGTAATTGCGCTCGAGTCGCGTGGACGGTTGGCGGGAGTGCGGTTCAAACGTGTGGCAGGAGAGAGTCATGTTGATTTGAGAAAGCCTAAAGCGTTCTGGCATTCTTATCAGCCGGAGAGCGATTCGTACTATGGTCAATCTATTTGTCATGGCGCTTATTCTCCGTGGGCGGACAAGTGGCTAGACGGCGGTGCATTGGATGTGCGGCGTTTGTTCATGCGCAAGGACTCGTACACGGGCGTGCGCGGCGCGTATCCTCCGGGCACCACGAATATTGACGGCAAGGGGGAAGTGCCGAATCGCGACATTATGCGGGAGATGATTGAGCAGGCGATGGCCGGTAACGTGGTGGCGCTGCCGAGGGTGTATGACGAGGGCGGTCGAGAGATGTGGGATTGGACTCCGGCGCAGGTGTCAGCTAATCCGGCGCATATCTTGCAGTATCCTAAAGACTGCGATGTGGAGATTTTGCGCGGGCTGGAGATACCTGACGACGTGCTAATGAGCCAGGCGACCGGCGCTTGGCAGGGCAAACAAGTCCCGATGGATGCCTACTTTACGGGTCTGGATTTGTGGTTGTCTCGGATTGTGGACGACTTCGAAACGCAGGTGGCGGAGCCGGCGGTATATTACAATTTTGGCAAGGCGATCGATTTTAATTGTCCATTCCAGCCGCTCGGTGAGCAAGCGATGGAGCGGCATCAAGGCGGCGAGCAACCGCCTGGAGGTGAGCAGGCTCCGCCTCCGGGCGCCGATCCGGGCGCTATGCAGATGTCGTTGCGGAGCAAGGTGGCGCAGGACGGTGCGGAAAAGATTGTGCAGCGGACGCGGCGAAAGATTGCGGCAAGGTTGTCGGCGCAGCGATTGGCTAGAGAGGGGGATACTCGTGTCAATCGTGCGGGTCATCGGGAAGTGCTGCGGGGCGGTCGATGGCATTTGGATGAAAACGAAAGTAACACTAATAAGCCGAGTGGTGGTCAGGCTGAAATTCATTCTTCACGCCGCTCGAAAGCCACGGTTAAAGTCAAGGATTTTACAAAAGACCAAAAAGAGGCATACCAACGAACCAAGGCCAATCTTTTTGGTGCAGATTTCCCAGATGAAAAGTTTGCTGATGTTGTGGGTGCGCCGGACGATGCCCATGTGCTGTTAAGTTCTTACGGCGATCACATTTATGCGCAGGGCACAATTGAATTTGACGATGAAAGCGAAGCTAAATTCAATCGTCAGGTTTATGAAGACTGGATTTACAACGAGTCGTTTGAAATCCCCCCCCAACATCAAGGCGGCGGGTTAGGGATGCAAGTTTTTTCTGCGCAAGTGGAAAAAATGATTGAGTCGGGATTCAAAAGGATAGAATGCTGGGCGGCGCGAGAAGACGACCCAGACAACAAAATGTTTGGTTATTACGTTTGGCCTCGCTTGGGATACGACGGAGAAATTAACCCCAAACTAAAAAGCAAATTGCCGAAGTCGCTTTCTTCGGCGAATCGCATTTCGGACTTGATGAAATCGAAAGAGGGTCGGGAATGGTGGAAAGAAAACGGCGACTCATTTTTGGCTACATTTGATTTAAGCGAGGGGAGTTTGTCGCGGAGGGTGCTGTCGGCTTACCAAGAGGAAAAAAAGAATCGGAAACAGAAAATGGCGCTAAGCACTAAGCAAAAGTCAGGCGGAGCTGGCGAAGAAATCTTTTTGAGCGAAGAAGATGATGCGATTTTAGACGCGGTGTGGGAAAAGTTGAGCACAAATCGCAAAAAACTTGCTCAAGCCCCGAAGGGCGGCGTGAACATCGACGGCAAATTCTACCCTGGCGGGCAGTTTATTCCGGGCAAGAGTCAAACGGAAGTGGATCAGGTAGCCGCTCAGCAGCATGCAGAGACGGGGGACGAACCGACTCAAAAGAAACAATCGCAGGCGGGCGCTTCGCAATCGACCGATGCGCTGATGGAGGATGAAGGCGAGAAAACAGGAAAAAATGCAGGCGTGATAAACGCCGTGTTTTCTGCTTTTTCTAAATTAGGCGGCAAGCGAAAGGAAAGAATTGCTGCGGCGAAAACCACTGGCAAAGGGGTGCGATCGAAAATCGTATCGCATGGTCCGATCGGCGCTCAAAAGGGGACAAACAGCGCGTATATGGTCAAGTTAGAAAACGGTTCTCAGGGGGTCTACAAGCCGAAGATCGGAGAAAACATGAACATCCTGAGATCAGGCTTTCCGCATGATCAGCAGTATAAGCGTGAGGCGGCGGCGTCGATTATCGACAAGGCGCTTGGCTTTGGGCTTGTCCCGGAAACGGTGCTCAGCGAAGGACACAAGGGCCTTGGAAGCGTCCAGGAATTTTTTGGCGGCGGAAATACTTTTTCAGATTTGCAAGAGATGTCAGGCGGCGACCCAAGGTTTTCGTACAAGGGATTGGTTGAATCGGCAGGGAAACGCACGCGAGAGAGATTGGCTGTATTCGATCTGATAACAGGTAATAAGGATCGGCATTCCGCTAATATTATGGCGCGTCCCAAAGAAGGGGGCGGATTGGAGATTGCGCTAATTGACAATGGCCTTTCATTTGGAGAACCTGGGGGATATACTTTAAATGGAGCAAAAGAGCCAAAGCCACGCAAAGACGGCCGCGGTCAGTATTATCCCAAGATTCGCACATTTGCACATGATTTGATTGGAGAAAATGAGAATTTATCTCGCGAGACCGTGGCAGCGCTTGATAATTTGGCGGAGAATAAGGAAAAAATTACTGCCGAATTAACGCAAGGTGAGCAGGGGGAGTTGCTTACAAAAAAAGAGATCGATGCGTTTTGGGAGCGAGTCGATAAGGTGCGATTCGGATCGAAGGGTTTCGGGAGGATATGGAGCAAACACACTTCCACAGCAGTGTTTTAGCGCAAGATAGAAATTATGAAAGTCGACTTTTACTCGTATAATTTTGATCATAAACCTCGCAAGATTTTTACCTTGGGAGTTGTGGACGGCGAAGCAAAAGTTACAGGCGGTGATCCTAATAATGCGCTCGCCAAGACGATCCTTTCGGACGCGTTTCCGGCCGACGCGACGATGGAAGAGTTAATTATACCGTCAGACGGGGATAAGTTTTTGGAATTAGCGGCGGCGCATTACAGCGGATCGCGAGTGCGGGCGGAGATAATACAATGAAAAAAATAAAAAGGTTGTCGATGAGAGATGCAAAAAAATTGCATATTTCGCGGCTATCGGCGGCATGTTTCCAACGTCTGCACGTCATCCAGCCTGCATGCATTGATGTGTCATCGAGTCCTGGGCGCAAAATTTCAATTACACTGTTGGCGCTGCGAGTAAGACGTATGGGAGCGGTGCATGCCCCTAAGGGTGGCGTAAGTATTGGTGGAAAAAATTTCAAGGGCGGTGAGTTTATTCCCAAAGAAGTGATGGATGGCGCCACCCCGAAAGAAAAAGCAAAGTTGTCAGGAGGTGATGAGGACAAAAAGGCGAAAGGAAAAGAAAATAGAACGGTTGACAAAATTTTATCTTTGAAGAAAAACAAGCAGGGCGCGTTTTCAAAATCCCAAGAGGAGTCGGCGCGAGAATTCCCCAAATCCTTTCGTTCGTTAGTCTCTTCAGTTTTTAAGTATTTTTCTTTGTCGAAATGGCAGAAAACTCAGGGACCGCTGAACGAAAAAGAATTACAAGCCATAAAGTTCTATACTTCTCCAAGCTATTCTCGTCTCAATCGGAGATTAAGAGAATGCCCTGAAACACTTGATTGCGTAGACGAGCACAATAAATGGAAACTTGACGAACTCCAAAAACTTGCCTCCCAGAAGCTTCCAGAGCCGGAAACGGTATACTTTGGTTTGCGAGAAACAACTGACCCATCAATTATAGAAAATGTTGAAAAAGCGTTGAAAAATGACGGTGCGGTGACATTTGACGGAATGCGCTCAACAACAACAACTCCACATGTGGCAATTTCTTATGCGGGATGGGGTAAGGGAACAATGTTTGAAGTCCGTGCGAAAACAGGTCATTATGTTGCGCCATATTCCCAATTCAAGCCGGAGACGGAGCTTATGCAGAGGCATGGAACGCATTACCGTGTAGTTGGGAAAAAAACTCGTAAGACGCTTGGTAAAAACATGGTAGTATATCAACTTGATGAAATTGAAACAAATGAATAACGAAAAATCAGAGCATGTTAATAAATTCAAAAAAGAAATCGAAGAACATATTGAGCAGCGCCCGAAAAGGCTAGAGAGATTTGGCGTTGAAAAAGGATCTTGCCGATATGTTGACCTGGACATGCGTAAGGAAGAAGAATCAAGCAAAGAAAAAACCAAATAGTATGGACTGTTAAATATTTTGCCGCACGCCGAAGACAATACGCTCAACCAGGTAATTGGTCAATCACTTTTGGTCGCCGAAACGGTGGCGGCCGAACTGCGTGAGCGTCTGGCTGAGGCTATTTTGGCGGCAGATACGATCCTACGCCCTTTTGACGTAATCGAGGCGGCGCGCGAAATCTTACAGGAATACGAGCCGATATTGGCCGAGACTCTATCGGACGCAGAAATATGGGCATCGGTGGCGGGATGGGAGGAAGTGGTTAGCCGTCTGCCGGCGGACGCGCTGCGTGAAATTGAGGACAAAACACCGCCCCGCGATCCGCCGCGGGGGGTCTTCGGCGACGAGGACGACCAAGAGCCTATGGTTCGCCTTCCACTGATTGAGCGTGCTCGCGACGATCTGCTTGAGCGGGGCGTGGTGACCAGGGCGGATTTTGACGAGATGGCGCAGGACGCGCGTCAGCATGCATTTACGATTGCTCGCATTGATAGCGAGGAGACGATTAGCGCTATCCGGGAAGCGTTGGCGGAGACGGTGCGAGAGGGCGCCAGTTTACGCGGCTTCGAATCACGCGTAATTGAGACGCTGGAAACTTCGCCGATTGGCGCGGCGCATCTCGAAAATGTTTACCGCACTAATATCCAATCGGCGTTTCATGCGGCGCACGAGCAGTTGGCCAACGAACCGGTGGTGCGAGACGTGTTTCCGTACCAAGCGTACCACGCAATCCACGACGGCCGCGTGCGAGATGAGCACTTGGCGCTCGAGTTGCTGGGATTGGACGGCACGAATATTTACCGCCGAGACGACCCGATGTGGAGTCTCTTCCTGCCGCCCTGGGATTTTCAGTGCCGCTGCGGTGTAACTCTTCTCACGAAAGAGCGAGCGGCAGCGTTGGGCGTTACGGAGGCGCAGCGTTGGGTGGAAACGGGAGTTCCGCCGGACTTCCCAGAGCATCGGCTAGATGATATTCCGTTTCGTCCAGATAGCGGCTTTGTGGGTCCGCAGCGTCGGGCAGTGGTGACAATATGAAGACGATTAACCGCCTCTCACTCAACTGTTTCCAGCGTCTCGGCATTTCTGCGCCGAAGATCGATGTATCGACTCGCGCCGGCAAAAAGGTAATGATTCGTCTCTTGTCGTTGCGTATCGAGCGGTTAGCGGCTGCGCGTGTTCCGGCTGGACACACGTTAACGTACCAAGGCAAGACATACAAAGGAGGCGCGTTTGTGGGTGCGCAGGCGCTCGAAGAGGGAACGCTCGTCAAGGTAGAAAAGAAGAAGGCCGCGCCTAAGAAGAAGACTGCCGTGGGAACGGCGAAGAAGGCGAAAACTGCCAAAAAGGCCGTCAAGGCGAAGAAAGCGGTGAAAAAGGCGGTGAAGAAAAAAACCGCGAAGAAAAAAACAGTAAAGAAAAAAACAGTAAAGAAAAAATCCGCCGACCAATTGGAAAAAGAAAAACTCAAAAAACAGCAAGCCGAAGAAAAGGCGAAGAAGAAAGCCGAAAAAGAAGCGGCGGCCAAGGAAAAAGCGGCCAAGCTGAAGGAGGATGCTAAGGATGCGATCAAACTGTTTGATGAATACAAAGACAAATTAAACAAGCTTGGTCTAAATGGCCAAGGGATGTCAATGAATTTATTAGCGGCGAAGTCTGAACTTAAAAACCAAAAAGCGGCGCATTTGAAAGAGGTTGTTAAGTCGCTTGGCATGAAGCAGGCCACCACTAAATATGATAATATCGAAATTCTTTCAAAGCATTTGATTGAATCATACAATCTTGCCAAAAACTCCCACGATGCGGCAAAGGAAACACCAGAGAAATTAAACGAACATCATGAAAAATTTAAAACGTTAATAAACAAAATTAAAGAAAACGCTGGTGATGTCGGTTACGACAAGACATTGCAGTTTTTTAAAGATCAAGCAGAGATGAATTTGCTTTTGGAAACCGAGGGCGTCGTAGACTCTGTAGCCGAAAAACTTGGGGTGAAGATCAGTATTCATGGAAAGAAATTTACTATAATAAACATCAAAAACCACATTGAAGACGTTTTTAAAGAGTCGCTTGAAAAGAATACTGGCGGCAAAAGTTCTCCTGCGCATCCTACTCCTACTCCTACGCCTACCTCTAGTTTTATAAGCAAGGTAGGAGAAATGTTTGGCTTCACGCCGGTCGGCGAGCAAGCCGCAGCGGCCAAGGCGGCCAAGGAAAATAAGACCGGAATTTTCGCGAAGACCAACGAGGAGTTGCTTTCTCAGTTCCCTAAAGAGTTGCGTTCGTACGATGATGTAAAATTAATCGATAAGAGAATGCAGTTTTGGCAAAAGAAGAATCCACCAGATTTTCCGGGAAACAAAAAAGGGAATCACAATCCAAGTCAATCGATAAAAAGATATAGCACTTACTTCCACGAAGATTTCAACGCTCGTTTAAGACATTGCCCGGAGACGCTTACATGTCTTGACAGCGAGCAAACATCACACTTCAAAAACTTGCAGCATCTCACCAAGCAGAAACTAGACACACCGAAAACGGTGTATCGCGGTGTGCCTTATAGTCTTTTTTCTTCCACATTGGCGGCGGGGATTGACAAGGCGATTGCGGAAGGTGGTGCAATTTCTTTGCGCGGCATGGGTTCTACGTCGTTCAGTTCTGCGCATGCGAGTAATTTCCAGCATGATCTCAACAGAAAACCCGGTGAACCAAGCGGCGTACGATTTGATATTGTGGCCAGTACGGGGTATTATTTAGCGGAACACAGCAGTTATCCCGAAGAAATGGAATTACTGCAATCTCATTTGACTCAATATCGACCGGTATATAGTCAAGTCGAAACAACAGCCTGGGGCGATAAAATACAGGTGGTAAAAATGGTGGAAATTCCCCCCGAAGAACTTGGGAAACAAAAAGCTACGATTCTCGGGCTTCAAAGAAATAAGGCGAAAAAGAAGAGCGACGAAGAGATGGAGCGAGAGTATGAGGAGGCGAAGAAAAAAGGCTACAACAAATTCCATATTCAGCCTGACGAGGTAATCTTTCTCTCTGATTACGAATAATGCCCAAGTCCCTCATCACGCTCGGCGGCAAAAAGCTACTTGATCCCTCCGGCCTGGTGTCTTACTCATCCGAGTGGGGGACGCCGCGAGACTGGATGGGCAAGGCCAATAGCTACGAGTGTCCCATCGGCAGCGATGCCGGCGAGGGCTGGGCGCTGATCACGCGCGAGGAATTGGACAAATTAGATATTGACGCCTCGCACAAGATGAAATTCGACGACGGGAAAACGTCGGCGGAAATTCAAGCACTCTATATTGTGCGGGCGCACGCCGTCACTCTAATTTTTGACAGCGACAAAAAAGCGGCGTATTTGGTGGAGTTGGCGGACAAACGCCGCATCGCAGAGATGTCGCACGTCAACGCACAGTACAACGTACGCATGCCCGCCCCGTCGACGACCAGCGGCGCGGGGTTGTACTACGTCGATTCTCTTGATTCCGGCCCGACAATCTGGACGTGGGAAACACTGTTTCAGGATTTGTGGGATACGCACTTGGGGAGCATGGGGGCGGCTCCATCGCTACCCTATGCGCCCGACGGTACGCCGGAAAATTTTCGCTTTGTTGGTGTGTCGGCCTGGCGGGCGATCGAAGAACTGCTGGACAAGATCGGCTGCAAGGTCAAGTATCAGCCCTTGACCGACACTTTTACCGTGGTAGTGTCGGCGCCGGAGGCGGACTTGGCAGCGCGGATGAACGCCGTCAAAAAGAGGCTGATTTACGATTACGACCCCAAGGTGGCCGGCGCGGCGAATTTGCCCAAGCAAATTACGGTGCTGTTTCGCAAGGCGGGTCAATACGGGACGGAGCGTGATACTGTCCGCGGAGCGGGCAACGAGTGGGAGCTTAATGCGATCCACTCGGTGACTGTCAACACTGGATCAACCGGCGCATTGGCGAACACCAACGTGTGTTTGTGGGACGATTTAACGGCCACAATTACCAGCGAAACAAGTTCTACGCCGTCGAATTCAGGGGCGCTGACTACCAGGGCGACGGAAGTGGCAGCGGAGTACGTTGACGCGCTCGAGGCCGGCAACGGGCGCAAAAAGAAACGCTACAGCGGTGTTGTCACCACGATATTGCCTGATACCGAGGTGTCGTTGGTTCGATGGCGCAATCACGGCGATCAGGGCCATCAGGGAGGGCTTGTGACTGAGGTGGAAGTCAGCCCGCGGCATCGCATGCGTTCTCCGGCGGACAAACCCACCAAAGGGAGCGGGCTGATTACACGCGGCGAGATATTGACGCCGGCGGCGATCAGCGACGCCATTCGACCAACATGGCCTCGCACCGATCAGATGGTGCAAGTGTGGGATGGGTCCACCGACAGCCTAGAGGCGGTAGCGGAGAACGCTAGCGGGTTGATACCAGGCCGTGTGGCGATCCGCAAGACTGCGGGAACGGTACAGACTCAAGACGACTGCTGGATACGGTACAACTCTTTTTATCCAGGCATGGGCGGCAGCACAGCTTTGCCGAGTAAGGAGTATTATCAGGGTCGTCTGTATGGCTACGAGACGCACAGCGGCGACACGCGGCCAAGTTATATTGTGCATGAGGCCACCAAGATTTATCGAGCGCAAATATCAACGGAAATATCAGCGGGTGGAAGTGGCGACGGTGTGATCCAACCGAGCGGCCCGACGGTGACTGTTCATAATTCGTGGGCGGATTGCGACATCGCGGTTGACGCCAGCGCCAGCACGCCGGAAGAGGTATTTATCGGCTGGTTCCCGGAAGATCAAAAATGGAGGATTATCGAGAGATGTATGCCGGGCATAAAGTTTGACATTTTGCACCAGAATGCTTCTAATCAACATTTTGAAATATATGCGCAGACGCTAGATATTACAGGGACAATCGCTGGTTGTACCAGCGACTTGGTGACTGACGAGGGTGACGACGAATATTCTATCAACGAAGATGGTGTTTATAGCTTTATTTGGTGGTCTAATATCAATCCGGGTGCAATTGACACTTCACAGGGCGCAAGAGATTCGTTTCACGTATGGATGGAAGTTGAAGCTGGTGGAGGCGGGTTTGCCGCAGTAGGGCAGTCAACGGAAAGCTACTATCAACGCGAAATAATGAGCGGTGGTTCTTTACCGAGTTCGCCAGCTGGATTTTCTAGGACCAGCACGGTTCCCGGAGTGGCATATTGCCTTTTTATGGGGCCGAATGAAGGCTACCAGAATTTTCGAGTGAGGTTTCAAGGCGCATGGGTAAATACTTCAAGCAGTGCTTTGATAAACGATTTTACTTTGTTGATTATTAAAATGCCAAATGTATGACATTGAATTCAGCAACATTGGTGAATTAGGCGGGGGGTTTTTTCGACCAGATTCTAGAGTCCTTTTGCGGCGTCGCGGCGTTAAATGTTGCAAAGATATTTCTGCTTTTTCTGAGCAATTTTTGATCCCAGATGACGCCGCGGCTTGCTCTTTTTTCACACCTCGCGCTTTTGAGTCGAGGTGGGGTAAATTGTCATCTTGCAATATCGGAGAAAGATTCAATTGCAATTTTTGCCTGTTATTTAACTCCGACGTTCTTAGAGAATTCGCGAATTCAGGCGATGAAAACCTTGGCAGGTGGGCCAAGAGAAATGGTCTTTCTATTTATTTTTACACTCCATCTTTGGCTCGCTCGGTTTCTGAGGACGATCCAGACACTCCTTCTTATCCTGGCGATTTAATTTCCGCCATGGCGTTCCCCATTCCCCACATTAAAAAAAAAAGTGAGGATAGAAAACGTGTGTATGCAGTTGGCATAACAACCACGCAACGGCGCAAAGAGACGTTAACTCGTACAACAAGCAGTTTGAATTTGGCAGGGTGGAATTATTTTGTGATTTTCGTGGACGGAAATTCGAGCGTTCCAGAAAATTCCGTAACAACCACCAGGCAAAGAACAACAGGCGGTTGGCAGAATTGGTTTTTATCGTTAACCGAACTTTATGTTTCTAACCCTCAGTCAAGCCATATCTTGTTGTGTCAGGATGACGTTGTTTTTGCAAGATATGTACGCGCATACCTAGAAAATGTGCATTTTCCGCGGGATGCTGGTTTGTTATCGTTATACACACCGCATGGATATGAATCGAACGAGTATGGATTTCAGCCGGTGAATCGCGGTCGTCAATTAGTTGGAGCATGCGCGTGGATTATTCCACGTCATGTTGCAAAAGAGATAATCACCGACGCTGACTTGATTGACCGCAAGAGTAGACATTGCCTCGATAATGCAATCGGTGGATGGATGAATAAAAGGGGGTATAAAGTTTATTACCACTCACCCAGTCTCGCTCAACACATTGGTGAGACAAGCGTAATGCATCCAGGATTGTCCGCCTCATTGGATCATAATCATAGCCGCATGGCTCCCACTTTTGTTGGCGAAGATTTTGATTGCACTCAAGGAGAATGGCCGCAAAATAATCGCGTAGAGATTACTACGCCTCGACAGAAAGTAGATTCAGGTATAGGCGTTGTGGGCTACAATACGGCGCAGGGATTGGGGTATCTCAACCGTGATTTAGTGCGTCATCTGCCGGCAGATAAGTGGTTGATTCCCGCGCACCGAGTGCCTCATCTCGACTCCCTGGAATGCACGCAGAGCATTTTTTGCGATGGCAATGCGGGGCAGGAAGTGCGCGAGTTTTTATCTAATCTGAGCGTGGTGGTGTTCGCCGAATTGATGCCGGTATCGGGATTTTTTGAGGCCGCCAAAGAGTGCGGCGTGAAGACGGCGTGTGTGCCTATGCATGAGTGGCTTGATCCAGGGGCGTCGTGGGTTAAATCCGTTGATTTGTGGATTGCCCCCAACGAGTATTGCTATCGTTTTTTGCACCAGCACTTTCCGGCCAACCGCATCCATCTTTTTCCGTGGCCGGTGGATACGGAGCGATTCTCTTTTCGCCGCCGCGATCGTGTCCGGTCGTATTTATTTGTACACGGCAACCGTGGCAGCAAGGGGCGCAAAGGCGGCGACATTGTAGCTCGCGCGGCAGAGATGTGTCCTGAAATACCGCTAATCGTATACGAGCAGCAATATCGTGGTCATGGGGCTAGCAATGTGCGATGGCCGCAACACGTCAATTTTATGGGCGAGGCGTCGTGTCCTGAGCAACTGTACGCTCACGGCGACGTGTTGCTTTTTCCCAGCCGTTGGGAGGGGATCGGCCTTCAGGCGCTCGAGGCTCAGGCGTGCGGCATGCCGCTTATTTGCACGGACGCGCCTCCGATGAGTGAATACAACCACCTCGACAAGATCCCCTGCGTGTATCGCAGCGAGCGGCTGGCGCGCACGATTCAGGCCGCGGAGAGTGATGCGGAGGCGCTAGCCGGATTAATGCGCCATTGGCACAGACGCGACATCAGCGAGGCCAGCGTGCAGGCGAGGGCATGGGCGGAAAGGCGATCGTGGGCGAAGCAGGCTCCACGCCTCCGCGACATCATCACTAGTTGATTCGCTATAGCCGCTCCATATAATAGGAGGGGGGCGCGAATAACCTGTCCTATAGATATGCCAAAATTACTCACCAAACACATCGCCGGCCGCTTGATCGGCGTCAAGGAAGTGGCGTCGCGCCTCAACGTTTGCCGGCAGCGCGCCGTACAGATTATGCGAGGCCCGCTTCCGTCCATCAAAGTGAGCGGCGTACTGCTTACCACGTGTGACGATCTCGAGCGCCATATCGCCGAGCGAGAGAGTGATCCCGATATTCAGCGCGCCAAAATTCGTTGGGGGCGCTGACCCCTGTCCCATAATGGGTCCCATTTTGCGATTTTCGTCCCATTTGTAGACAACTAACCACAGAGCGATTCGCCGCAAACCCAATAAAAACAAAGGTTTGCGGGTTTTCTGCGAATTGGCACACGACGTGCATCTATAGTCAATCGTCAACACGACAACTTGCTCTTTTAAAATTCGAACGGCTGGCCGATGCACACCATTAAATTGGTGGCCGAAGATTACAATCCCGCACTCTGCGGCGCTTCTCACGCGTAGTTGAGAGTCCTTCGGTTCGCTCGCCTGCCCTCTCACGCCCGCCGGCAACGGTAAGGGCCGCTGGTTTTTGCGACACGATCGCCCGGCGATGAGAAAACGACGACGACAACACACAAGCCGCCCTGGTAACGCGGGTTCGATTCCCGCAGCGGCTTTTAACAACAGTTTCACTTTTACTTTTTGGAGGTTCCCATGTTGCTGAGTTTGATTGTTGTTTTGGCTTGGACGATTTTTTGTGTTTCGATCATGTTGATCGGGGTTCACTTTCGCAGCGCCTTTACTTTACAAATCGGTTCTGCTTTGTTTCTGCTCCCGATCGGATGGTCGATGCTCGGCGCCTTAGGCGGGGGCTGGTTTTGGTATGCAGTTTTGATTTTTATCTGCATACCCTGGCCAACAAAAATCGCCTCAGCCTAGCGAGACGCGGCTTTGGCGGGTTCGACTCCCGCCACTCGCTTTTTCCTGTGGGCGGAGTAAGGCCCACCCGTGAGGAGTCAGCGGTGACAATTGACCCGACGCGAGGCTCGTCGCAAACAGCCGTGGCCACCAGCCGGTCGGAAAAAACGCTGGACGGTTTAGCAGGCTATCGAAATCTAGCCGCCGCCGCGAGGCTCGTCGCAAACAGCCAGGGCTTTGGGGTGAGCCGCAATCACCCCACACCGGCCGAGAGGTTTTTCGCGGTTCGATTCCGCGACGGTCGGCTGTTCAGAGGTTTCACTTTTTACACTTTGGAGGATTGAATTATGCAAGACGAAAAAAAGACTGGACGCGATTGGATGATCGAAGAGTTCGTTTCGCGATTTCTCAAAAACAGGGATTCTGATCCGAACCTGGACGACACCCGCCACCACACCCGCAAGCTAACCAAAATCGCCGAAAAGCTAACGTACGTTGACATGCAGACGTTGCTGAAAAGCTTGCCCTAACGCCGCACAGCCTTCGCCGGGGTGCAACTCCCCGGCGGCGTTTTGTTGCCTGCTGGGCGACGGGTAGCGCCGTACACGCTGACCCGTAGCCGTGAGAAACGATCACCCGCGCCAACCGCATCAGCAGAGGGGGCGCGAGAGTCCAGCAGGCTTTGTTTTACTCTTCCTAAGGAGAAAAAATGAGCATCGCACTTGTACTTTCCGTGATAACGCTGGCCATCGGCGTGCTGCTGGGGATCGTGCTGGAATCGATCCTTGGCATTTTTGACTGATCGCTTTTACTTTCCCTTCCCAAAAAAGGAACCGCGACCATGACCAACACTCCCGCAAAACCCCTTGGTTTACTGTCCAACCTCAACGATGAGCAACTTGGCTACTGCTTGATGCACGCCGCGGCCGAAGAAATTATCACCCACGAGCAGTTGGGCCAAATCGTCCGAACTCGATCCGTCTCCAACTTGACCGATGAAGAATTGGGCATGTTGCTCACCGCTGGATACCACGAAGACTTTTTCGAGCCGTGCGACCTATTCGAAGGATTCTCAGATGAGAACGAATTGTTCGAGATCGAAGTCGCTGGCCGCGTTGAGCAATCCTGAGCAGTCGCCCCTTCCATTCGCCGGGCGACGGGTGGCGTCCTAGGCGCTGACCCGTAGCCGTGATATTCCGATCACCCGCGCCAACCGCATCAGCAGAGGGGGCGCGAGAGTCCGGCGAATATTTTTTTCACATCTAACAAAAAAGAAAACCATCATGGACCAACCACTTTCCAACGAGCTTCGCCGACTTTTGAATCACGGCGAAGTACCCGCCGCGCAGTTGAAACATTTTCAGAGCCGCATCACAAAATCAGATTGGGCTTGGTGCATCCTACGCCGGCTGCGAACGCTGCGCGAAGAAATTGAAATCCTGCGAGTCACGGCTTCAACCCTCAACCACAAACGCGCCGAACTGCACGAATCGGAACAGAAAACTCTTAGCGCTATGTTGCGAGAGTCCCAAAATGGGAATTAAATGGGATTTCTGTCCCATCTATAGACAGCTACCCACAGAGCAATTCGCCGAAAACCTAACAAAAACAAAGGTTTTCTGCGGATTGGCACACGACGTGCAACTATAGCCACGTGTCAACACGCCACACCACAAGGAAACGAATTATGATTACAAAAAAAGAAACGCTCAAAGTCATCGCAGCCACCCCATGCGGCCGAAACATCTGGACCAACCACACTCACTATCGGCTGGTTGCGGAGCCCGGCCACGCGTCGCACGATGACGAGCCCGCACTATATCGCAGCGAGGACGGTGAGTACGCGCTGTACTATTGCCAGGGCCCTGAGTTTGGCTACATTGTGCCGCTTTATGAAAGATAGCGGGCGCAGCGGCGACGGTATCACGCCGGTTCGACTCCGGCGCGCCGCTTTTTCAGTTTGTAGGTTTGTTCGGTTTTAACTTTGGAGGATTGTTATGTTTACTTTGGCCATTTTTTTGCTTGTTAGCGCTTCCGTAGGCTTCGTGTCCGCTGCCCGCGACCGGGATTGGAAGGGATGCGGCAGCTGCGTGGCGTTCGCCGCCCTGGCAATTTCATTGCTGTAGGCGGCGCAGCGGCGATTGGTCCACGCCGGTTCGACTCCGGCTCGCCGCTCTGTTTCGTTTCAGGGGCTTACACTTTACTTTTTGGAGATTTGAAAATGTCACATCGCAACGAGTTTGAAATCGCTTCCCAACCCGCCGAAACCAACGCCATTGACGCCCTCGCCCGCGCGGCGTCCAATTCCGCAGAGCAGACGGCGGCCACTCTGGCTGAGGTCGGCCAACTGGCCGAGCAGATTAGCGGCGAAAGCGGGGAGGCGGTTGCCGCCGCTTTGCGCCAAGCGGTGAAGGAGATGAGCATTGACGTCGACACGAAGACGGCGTGTGAGCAGCTTCGAGCCGCGTTGGCAGATATCGTAAGATCGCAAGTCGAACTGCCGCGCCGAGCAGCCGAGCTTGTCCGGCAGGCCCACCAACGCACGCTCCAAATCGCGCAGCGGTCCGTAGACGTTAGAGTTGGCAAGGCCATGCTGCCCGTCATTGAGAGGATCACCGCCGACATCACGCAAGAGGACGTGCAGGCCGCCCGCGAGGCGAATGAGAAGATGAAGGCTATGGAGTCGCTTTTCGGCGACGAGCCGATTTTTGAAGCCCTGCCCGCCCCCGAAGAGGAGATCAGCGACGTAAGCCGCGCCGCGAAATTGCTCGCGGCTCAGCGCCAAAAGCGTATCTCGTAACACCGACGCTCGCCACCCCGACGCGTAACCGAGCTTCGCAACTCGGCGGGGTGCTTTCTGTTTCGTTACCTTTACACTTGGAGGATTGATTAGGAAAAAAATGAACCAATACGAAGAACTTTTTTCAATCGCCGAGCAGATTCACGCTTCGAGCGTGGATGACCTGTGCGATAGACTCCAGTCGGCCAACCGCCACCTGTTGACCGAGCCGCTTCCCGCGGCGGAAGTGCGGAATATCGCCGCGGCGGCGTTTCGCCCGCCCGATGATCCTCTGGCGACGACCATCACCCCCGCGATGATCGATACTCTCTCGCAGGCGCCGATGGGCGAGTCAGCCCTGCGCTGGCTGGTCGTCGAGATTTTGAACGCCACCTCCTTTGAGCAGGTTATGCAGGCCCGAGACAAGTTCGTGGAAATGTTCCCGTTTGAAACGGGATACAATCCAAACCTGATCTGTTCCGCCTGCGGCGTCCCCGCACAACTTTGCACGTGCAAGACCCGTAGAACTGACCGTCCCCGCGGCTATCTTTGCGAGGGCGGAGAACACTGCCGGCACGGCAGTGACTCCACTCACTGGGTGGGAAACTATGAACTCGACCGCGAAATCGAAGAAAGAGAGCATTTCCATGATTAAAAAACTGAAAAATTACATCGACAATCGCGCCTGCATAACGCACGCCCATGACGTTTTGCGGCGTCGCAAATACGGTGCTCTCCTCGGCTTGTTTGACGCCGAGGGTAATCCTTGGATCGTGGAGAAGACTCCCGCAGGCTACGCGTGGTCGATTCCGTACGCCACGGCTCCCGCGCAGATATATCCTTTTGAGAGGTGCCGAACGATAGTCCATGACGGGGAAGAGATCACAATCCACCCGCGCGGCGAAATCGTTTGGGAGGGCGTCAGCCCTTCCCGCGGCGTGATGACTTTCGAAAAAATTGGCTGGCGCAAATTCCGCCTAACCGGTTCGGAAAAATAACCCTAGCCCACGCGTTATTTAGCGCGTGGGCTTTTTTTTATGCGATTATCGCACTTGACGCACTTGGAGAACATGTCTACAATGGAGGCATGAAAGAATTAACCTCTATGCAGGCCGCAGAGCGGCTTGGAGTATCGGTGTCGGCCATCCACAAGTGGTGCGACGCTTACGAGCACAGTGGCGGAAAGAATGGCTTGCAATGTCGCCGACTGCCGATGAGCAGTCACCGCCGCATACCGGAGCAAGCGCTGGACGAATTCGCCGCGCGGTGGGGCGTACCCCTGCCGAACGAACAGCAAGAGAAAGGAGGGGTCAGTTCATGAGAAATAGTAAAATCGAATGGACTGACCATACGTTTCAATCCGTGGATCGGTTGCACTAAGGTGCATACGGGCTGCAAAAATTGTTATGCCGAAGAACTGATGGACAAGCGGTTCCATTCAGTCGAGTGGGGCGATAACGGTACGCGACGCCGCACGAAGACGTGGGGCGAGCCGCACAAGTGGAACCAAGAGGCGTGGGAAAGCAACGAGATTCGTCGCGTATTTTGCGCATCGCTGGCCGACATTTTCGAGGATCGCGACGAGCTAATCCCGTGGCGGAAAGACCTGTTTGATCTGATCGACGATTGCTACATGCTGGCCTGGCTGATATTAACGAAGCGCCCGGAAAACGTGCGGCGGTTTTGGCCAATGCCGAAAATAGATGCAACAGCGCATCAGACTGTTACAAAAATACGAAAAGAACGTTATGGCGTAAACCGACGCCCTAACGTTTGGCTCGGGTCGTCGGTTTCAGACCAAGACACATTTAACGAGTGGCTTCCTCGGCTTGCTGCACTGCGTCCTTTCGTAAGAAAACTTTTCCTCTCGATCGAACCGCAGGTTAGCCCAATTACGCTTAACTTTTCTGACCCGCCGCCCGTGGATTGGGTAATTGTCGGTGGAGAGAGCGGCCGAAACGCCCGCCCGTTTGATGTGCGGTGGGCGCACTCGATTGTCGAAGAATGCCGATCGGCGAAAGTGCCGGTGTTCGTGAAGCAGTTGGGCGCAAATGTTGTTGGTGGAAAAATTAAAGACAAAAAAGGCGGCGACATAAACGAGTTCCCGCGTGAAATACAAGTGCGAGAATTCCCTTGATACTCGGTGATGTTAGCCGGGTTAATGCGACGGCCCCCGCCGCCATTGTGGCGGCGGGGATTTTTTAAGCGAAAATATGCTGACCGACGCAGACTATCACCGCCTGATTGAGGACGAGGGTTATCCGGCCATGCTCGCCTACGCAGACGCGTTGGAAGAATGGGGCAACCGGCCGGAGGCGGAAGGCTGGCGCTGGATCGTCAGTGAAGAAAAGAAACCTTGGAAAAGCGGCAAATTTAATGGTTGGTGGTGTTGGTTCTCTGATCCGAACCCAGGCATTAAAAGTGAACTGCCAATCAAAATATATCGTCTTCTGAGTTCGCCGCTTCGAGTCAATAGTGTTGCGAGTTACTACAGCAGTGAGTTCGGGTGTTTTGTAGCTGCGGCTCGCGCATACGGGGAATGTGAATGGTCGAAATAAAAGACGGACGGTTAATTCTGACGACGCGCATACCCGGCGAACGCGCTGGATTTCTGCGCACGCTGCCGGATGCGCGGCAAGGCCGCAAGGACCGCTGTAAGTGGACCTGCACGGCCACGCCGATTACGGCGCTAAGGATTATGGTTGAAGGTTTTGATGTCAACAGCGAAGTTAATCTGCTCGCGTTGCGAGGAAAGCAGTTTTTCGGCGATTTTCAAGCCTGCCGTGTGCCTATGAAACTGCCGCCGCTTCCGCATCAAGTGGACGCGTTCAATTCGATGGTGGAACGGCATGCCGGCATGCTGGCGATGGACATGGGCACCATGAAAAGCGCCGTCACAATCGCGCTGGCCAATTCGTGGCTGGCCGATCAAGTGCTTATTCTCTGCCCGAAGTCGGTGATCGGCGTGTGGCGGCGCGAGTTCGAGAAACACTCGCCCTTGCCTTACGACGTAGTATGCCTTGACCAATCCACGATGGATCGCAAGCTAACCACTCTAGAGGAGGCGAACGGCCCGCAATGCGCGGTGGTCGCGAATTACGAGTCGGCATGGCGCGAGCCGTTGTTTGATCGCCTGAAAAACCGCGACTGCGACTTGATGGTTTGCGATGAGAGTCATCGCATCGGCAAGCACGGAAGTAAGCAGTCGAAAGCGGCGTATCGATTGGGACTGACGGCCAAGCGTAGGCTGTGTCTCACCGGCACACCGATGGGCAATAACCCGCTGGACTTGTTTGGGCAATTTAGGTTCCTCGATTCTGGCATCCTTGGCACAAATTACGGCGACTTCTCTCGTAAGTATGCTGTATTTAACGAGATGTTTCCGAGCAAGGTGGACCGATGGATTAATCAGGAAGAGTTGAACGGCATCTACCAACAATATTCATTTCGCGTGATGGCCGGCGACGTGCTCGACCTTCCCAAAGCGATGCACGAGACTCGCAAGTTCGAACTGAGCAAGGAGGCGAGAACGCTCTACGATCAGCTTGAGGAAGAGCTAATTACCGAGATTGCCGCCGGCGTTATCACTGCTGAGAACGCGCTAGTGCGTCTGTTGCGATTGCAGCAGATTACGAGCGGGCACATCAAGGACGACACAGATAAAATCCATGAGTTCGAGAGCGGCAAGGAAGCCGTGCTGGCGGACATTTTAACGGATGTCAACGAGCCGGTTGTTGTTGCTTGTCGGTTTCGGCATTGTCTGCAAAGCGTGCAGATGGTGGCGCGGAAACTCGGCTTGCACTACGGCGAAGTGAGCGGGAGGCGCAGGGACGGCCTGGACGATATGGGGCGCATGGCGGAAGTGGACGTGTGCGGCGTGCAGATTGACAGCGGTGCGGAGGGTATCGACCTGACCCGCAGCCGTTTGTGTGTGCTGTACTCCATCGGATTTCGCCTGGATAAATACGATCAGATGTTGGCTCGCATTCTGCGACCAGGGCAGGAGAGGCCGTGCGTGTTCTATCGGCTCGTCGCGAAGAACACGGTCGATCATTCGTTGTATCGCGCGATCGAAAAGAAGCGGGAGATTATTTCTTACATTTTAGAGGAATGGCAACCCGAGAAATAATCTTCAAAAAAACACTTGCCCAACAAGCCACACTTGATACAATTAGATTAGACGCGGCAAACGTCGCGTTTGGGCCGCTCGCAGGCCCATTGAGTGGCGAGCAAGTACCGGTGTCGCAAGACAGGATCAATCGTGCGTATTCCAAAGTCCCCTGCGGAATCCATGACCCTGTAGCAAGCGCCCGGCAACTCTCGCAGAAGGCCACCGAAACGAAGACCGGATATGCAGGCGTCCTTGAGACGTGGCGCAGAGCGCAAGGCCCGGTCGATCCCCATTGCCGCGCCGTCGTTGTTTACCCCCACGCGGCGGCGCGGTTTTTTTATCTTCGGGGGAGGCGAAGTCAAAACCGTATGCCGAATCACTACACCACAATGGCTGTCTGCTCGCCCGGCGACGAGTTTGATGTGGAGGCATTTAATGTGGAATATGAAGAAAAGAATCCGTGTAGGGACTTATTGCCTATGCCTGAAGCAGTGAAGGCAACAGATGATTGGTACGATTGGGCGATGCATAATTGGGGCACAAAGTGGGGTACGTATCGGGTGAAAGCGTTCGACCTGGACGGCGACGGGACGCCGATTCTGATCAAGTTTCAATCCGCGTGGACGCCGCCGAAAATTCTGGACAAGATCTCGGCGTGGCTAAAAGAAACGTACAGCTTCGAAAAAGTCGTGTTTATCGGTTTTAATCCCTATGACTGTCAGACTAACATATTAGAAAGGTTTTAATTGTGCCAAAAACCACAACGCAAAAAATCGCAGAACTCAAAGAAGTTTCGCGCAATCTACGACGCAACATCTACCGCAGCGTCAAGCTGGCGGCGGAGATTCTGAGCGATACCGATTGGATCGCTCAAGTCCACGGCGGAAATTTGGACGCAGCCGAAGCCGCTATCGAGAGCGAGTATTTCTCCGCTATCTCCGGCCTGCTGACGCTCGGAACGCTGCTGGATATTTATCGGCATTTCCCAAGCGAGAATCAGTGGATCGAGCGGAACTACAACCTTTCCGCGATGCACGCGGAGTGGGAAGACAGCCGCGCGGAAGAGTCCAAGGAAACACTCCAAGGACACCGCACATCATGGAAGAAAGAGGCAGAGAAGCTAAAGAAGGAACTCGACGAAGCTACAACGGCCATCTCCGATCGAAAGACGCTGATCCAGCGCATCAACGACCTGGAGATCGAGAACGCGGAGCTTCGCGGAAGACTAGCAGAACTAGAAAAATTGGTAGAGAGACAGATGGCCTAACGGGGATGCGAGGGCGAGAAGACCGCAACATTGCTTTAACACGGGGGGGGATAATATGCCGCAAGGTACGCTACAAATTAAACTCGGCGCTGCGCTCAACACAACGACCGCTCGCCTGCACGCCGACCTGCAAGAGGCGGCGGATATGGCCAACGTGGCCCGCAACGCCGTAGCGCGTCGCTGGCAACGTTTTCACGAAGACGAAGACACGGACAAGTTCGCGGAGAAACCGTGGGGAATACCGATCTATAACTCTGGACGCGACGCCGCCCCGCGGCTCAACTCGAAGATCGTCAGCGCATGCAAGCGCGGCGTGGAGAAGTGGCTGCGGGGCAAGACGCCGTGGAATCATCGCGGCGAAAAGTACCGCTGGAAGGCGATACTTTCCAACGAGTTTTCGTTACCGTCGCACCGATCGATATTTCTGCCAGCGCCGTGTCAGGATTTTTGCATTTACTACGACGGTTTGGCCAGTAATGCAAAAGCGACGCAGCGTAATTTGTGGATGGGCGAAGATTCAGCGGTGCTGAGCTTCCCGATCTATTCTCAGCAGGCAGGACGCAAAGAGATGCGTGGCTTGTGCCGGCTCGAAGTGAGGCAGATGTCGCACGGCGAGAGAGAGATTTTAAAGAAGATAGTCCGCAAGGAATATAAGGCGGGCGATAGTTCTTTCGTTTTCAAAAAAGGCAAGTGGTTTTTTCAGCTTAGCTACCCCGTCCCGACGAAGGACCACAATCTGGATGCGGAGCGAGTGGCGGAGATTGTACCGGCGTCGCCGGACGGTCGCAGACCGTTTGCGTTCTTTTTTCCCGGCGCGGAAGACAAACGATGGCGCTGGTGGATGGGCGACGGATTGCCCTTGGCGGAGGGTTTCCGCCGTTTGGAGATTCGCCGCAAAGCGACGCGGTATCGCTACCGAGACGGCGCGGCGGCGAAGGGGAGGGGGAAAAAGCAGTTTTACCGCGCGTTGCGTCCCGACTCCCGCGCAGTGCAAGACATGGAGGATCGATTTGTGAAGATGATGGTGGCGGACGTGATAAGATCGTGCGTCAAAAACAACTGCGGCAAGGTGATATATCGTTCGCCCACCACACCCGTCCGTGATGCGTGTTGGCTGTCAGCGAAGGGAGCACCGTTCGATTGGACGCGGCTTGAGAGTCATCTGAAATGGAAGCTTGAGTGCAACCATATCGTGTTTTCTAAAGTGGGCATCAAACTATCCGAGTGGCGCGAGGTTTGGGGCATTGAGCCGCCGCCGAAAGTAAAGATTGCAGGTTAAAAATGAAAAAAATAAAAACAGAATATGACGAATTGCTTGAAAAGAAAGCGGAGGTATTAGACTTGATCGGACAGTTCGGTTTTGTGGACAATGAGAACGATGAAAGCCCGTGCGAAATTTATCACAAACTGTCGGGGGTCGTGATTGACATGACTGTCCGCACGCCGGAAGAAGCTGTGTCGCTGATGGCGTCGGAGATGTACGCCATGGGTTACAAGGATGCGCAGCGTGAAATTAGGAAAGCATTAGGAATCGTGGAATGAAGGTGGGGATAGCGAGACCTACCCGGTTCGGCCGCTGGGGAGCGAGCACAACAGAGGAGAAAAGCATGCCGTACATAGATTGCAAAGTATGCGGGGAGCCGGTAAAACTAAGTCGCAAGCGGGCGTTGGCGCTGTGGAGCGCCGAAGAACAACCCGTTTGCCGAAAAAACGGCTGTTACCGATACGTGGGGATTGCGAGCGGTCGCGATGAAGTTCTGGGTGTGACGGGATTGCGAGTGAAAAAAGAGCGTTCCGTAAGTAAGACAGGCCGACCGCTCGAAAACCTGGTCGTAAGTCGTTGTGGGGAAAAGGTTTACGATCCCCGCCCTGACAGCTGAATGAACAGATGGGGATTGCGAGGTGGCCCACCTCCAAATCTTCGTTGCGGGGATCGTGAGCGAGTCATAAATGATGACGGCTGAATGAACAGATGGGG
>CAXHAT010000061.1:0-39258 GCA_964014485.1 uncultured Deferribacteres bacterium | reverse complement strand
GCCGAATGACTTTGATAAAAGGTTGCTGTATTATGAAGCTGGCGCGTAACATCAGATTATAAGAGACCATCGGTTCCAGGCGATAAATCGCCTGGCTATTATCAAACATACCTACGGGACTTTTAAAACAGCCTCTTAAAAATATTATCTTTCAAGATAGTCATGTCGCGCTAGTTTCCAAACCTGGTAATGATCATGCAACAGAACACGCTCTCAGTTTCTCGACTCTCTAACTTCAAACCCACGAATCACTCACCTTGGTTCTTGCTCTGGGGCGTTTTTCTCTTTGGCGGCTTCATTTTCGGCGAATATGATTCTGAAGCCATGCATCGAATGCCGACCTGGGCGCGACTCGCTTCCTCAATCATGCTCATCGCAGCCGCTCTGGCGCTCACATTCAAACATAAGGATTCAGCTTTTTTGCGCTTCAGCAGGCTCATCGCGGCAGGCATGGTTTTGGGGTGCCTCGGCGACTTTTTCATGGCGCGGCAATTTTCGGTTTCGAACCATGTGATTTTCGGCATGGCTTCATTCGGGCTCGGTCATATGTTTTATATTTGGGCGGCTTTGCACGTCGGCGGGAAGCTCTCTTTGGGCGGTCAAAAAACGCGCCTTGTTGTTTGGGCGGTCTGGCTGTTGATCGGCGTCTTGGGCTGGTATTTTGTCGTTTTTCGCGGGCAACAAGCGTCGTTTTTGCATTGGGCCGCTCTTCCCTACTCCCTGCTCTTGGCGACAACGGCGGGCGTTGCAACAGGTCTTGCTATGCTAAACGAAAAATTTATCGTTTTTGCACTGGGTGCGACTTTCTTCCTTTTGAGCGATCTCATTCTCGCCGCCGAGTTATTTACCGGCGCGCGCTTTCACATGATGGGCGACGTGATTTGGCTGCTCTACGGACCGGGGCAGATGCTCATTGTTTATACATGCGTCACAATTGGGAGTATCGACAAAAAATCTTAACTTTTCTGTTGCATTTCTTGCAAAATATTCTCCCAACCTTACGCATTCATTTCGCGGCGCCACTAGTTACTGAGCGTGAATACGGAAAATGACTGCGAAGACAACACGGAACCGCAATAATGGAACGGATCATTATCCTGAACGAAGAACTCGAAGCGCAAATGCGCTTATATCTCGCACTCTGCGAAGACTATCGCGTGGAAATCGCCGAAGACGAGCCGACGCTTATGCGCATGATTCGCCGCAAGAAGCCCGAGCTCATTTTTCTCGACGCGGATTACAGTGGTTACAGCGCCAGCGGCAAATCCGTCGACAAAACCATTCAGCGCCTTAAAAAGAAATATGAAGCGCTCAAAATCATCACCGTTTTCGGTGAGATGGGCGGAGAAGACGCTGAGCGCGCCTATTCCACCGGCAGCGACGACGTGCTGCATTATCCGCTCAAAGAAGACGTTGTACTGGAGCGCGTTGCAACGCAATTCCAGCCGCGAGCGCAAGACGTTAACTAAAGAATCTCCTCTGCAAAAAGGCCGACGCATTTTGTTTGGCCTTCGCCTTTATTGTATTTCCCTCCAAAGCAACCTTCTCACGCCGACTCCTGCTCAAACGATCTTTTTGCCTTGTATTTTATTCTGCGTTCTCTAGCTTGGGCGACGATTTTTAAGCACGAAATAGATATTCCTCGCAAAACCAGGATTTCGATATATGGTCGAATACGAAAATTGCCCGATTTGCGGCAAGGACATTCCGGAAGGACTCAAACCCAATTTCTGCCCGTTTTGCGGCGTCAAGCTCTACCCGAAGGTCGAGGGCGCGCCGGCGATTATTGAAGACGAGAACAAACCGGAATCTGAAGAAACCGCTGAATCCGTTCCGGTTTCCGCCCCGCTCCCTGCGCCTGAACCCGCCCAAACGCAAGAAGAGCCTCAGGGACGCGCTGGCATTGCATGGGAAAATCGGCCAGAGCTGAGCATCCTTCAGCGACTCACGGGCACCTGGACTGAGTCGCTGTTTAACGCCGTCAATTTTTTCAAAAACCTGCCGCTCGGCGGGCGCATCAGCCTGCCGTTTCTCTACGGTTTTATCTTCATCGCCGTCGGCAATTTATTCTCCATTTTCTGGGAATCAAAGCTCTACGGCTTTCTGGAATCGTCGATGGATCAAATGCCGCCGCTCTATCAGGACGCATTTCAAGCTCTGCTCGCCGCACGCGCTGAAACGTCGCCGCAAGACCAGCTTTTGCTCATTCCGATGTACGTCGTGCTGGGGCTTTTTCTGTCAACCATCGTTTTGCACGTCATGCTAATGATGACCGGAGGGGCAAAAAACGGATTCATCACAACTTTTCGCGTTTCAGCTTATACTTCCGGCGTGATGGTTTTTATGGCCATTCCGCTGCTCGGGCCGTTCATCGCTATCTTTTTCGGCGTCTATATCACAGTGATCGGCTTGCGCGAAGGGCACGAAACCGTACACGGCAAAGCGCTTTTCGCAGTGCTCGCACCTTTGCTCACTTATTGTTGCCTTACGGCAGTTCTTGCAACAAGAATGTTAGGCGCATGAGTGCTTGGCTCGCAAAAAGGCGCGATTTTTGGCCGGGCGTCATGCTAAGCGTCTTGGCAGCCACGGGATTTGCCTACTTCCAGGCTCACAAATCGCTCCTGAGCCTTACTTGCCCGGTGAAACTGCTTGCTGGAATCCCCTGCTTGGCTTGCGGCGGCGGTCGAAGCTTGACCGCACTCGCGGAATTCCGGATCGAGCAGGCTTTTTTCTTTAGCCCGCTCTTTTTTGCCATTGTTTTAGCCAGTTTTTGTTATCTCATTTATTGGTTGATCCACATATTCTCAGGCTTCACCATTGCTCAAAATCTGTCGAGCTCAAACAAGCTTACGCTCAGAACTTCCGCTTTCTTATTTGTCGCTCTCCACTACGCCCACCTTGTTTATTTTCAAATTTAACCAAACAAAAAGTGGCAAATAAAAACCGCCGCCAATATTCCGGCGACGTCCGCGATCAACCCAGCCGGGACGGCGTGGCGCGTTTTTTTGATGCTGACCGCACCGAAATAAACCGCCAGCACATAAAACGTCGTTTCCGTGCTGCCGTAAATCGTCGAGGCCAGCCTGCCGATAAAACTGTCCGGCCCGTGCGTGCTAATCAATTCCGTGATAATGCCGAGTGAGCCGCTGCCGGAGAGCGGGCGCATCACCGCTGCGGGGAGAACTTCGGCGGGCATCCCAATCAATTCCGTGATCGGCGACAGCACCCAGGCCAAAAAATCCATTGCGCCTGAAGCGCGAAACATGCCGATGGCAACCAAAATCGCAATCAAATATGGGATAATTCGGATCGCGACGTTAAAACCTTCTTTTGCCCCGTCCACAAAACTCTCGTAAACTTTGACTTTTTTGAAGAAACCGTAGAGCGGGATGGAAACGAGTAGAACCGGGATCGCCCACGCAGAAATAACCTGCGTCGCTTCGCGAAAAAATGTGCTGAAATCTTCCATTTATCTTTCCTTCATCAATCTTGAATGTCATTGTAAAAAATCAAATTCACCCAGCCACATGCTGATGTGCATGTCTTTCCCGCGCAGGCGGGAATCCAGACAAACGTGAGCGATGCACTTAACCGTTAAGGTCAAAAAAGATGCTTCCAGTAAGACGAGTTTGAGCATTCTCACTTCTCGTCTTGACCTTTTTCATCGTTCCCGTTGGCGGCTTGCGATAGCGCCGGATTGCTTTTCTTAAACATCGGCAAACGCTGCAAAGTCTTCGCGGCGATCACCGCGACTATTGTGGCGCAAGTTGAAGCGAAGATCGAAGTAAAAATGATGCCGAACGGGTCTTGTGAGTCTTGCGCCACGCGCACGCCGATGATCGTAGCAGGAATCAGTGTAATGCTCGCCGTATTGAGCGCGAGAAAAAGCACTTGCGAATTGCTCGCCGTGTCATCCGACTTGTTCAGCGATTGCAACTCATCCATCGCTTTTAAGCCCAGCGGCGTCGCAGCGTTGGAAAGCCCTAGCCAGTTGGCGGCCAGGTTCATCAACATTGCGCCCATTGCCGGATGGTCAGGCGGAATTTCAGGAAACAATCGCTTGGTCACTGGTTTGATCATGCGCGCCAAAAGCTTGACCAACCCGGCGTCCTCGGCGATTTTCATGATTCCCAACCACAACGCCATAATGCCAATCAACCCCAGCGCGATGGTAACCGAAATCTCGGCGTATTCCACCGCCGCCTTGCCCAATTCCGGCACCTTGCCGTTGACCGCCGCCGTCACAAACGCAATCAAAAGCAGCGCCATCCAAACGTAATTTAGCATCGTTTACTCCTTCGATTTTTTATTGAAAACCATTTGAAAAGCCGAGTGAGAAACTTAACGCTGACCACTAAAAATAGCCAGAAAACCGCACCGAGTCTGGATGATCAAAATTGCATTTAAAGAAAAGCGACGTTTTCTTGAACGCCGAATCTATTTGTCGCTCTTCATTAAACGGACGCAAGTTCGAGGTCTGGGCGCATGCCGCT
The DNA here is from genome assembly GCA_964014485.1 of uncultured Deferribacteres bacterium. Lineage (GTDB taxonomy): Bacteria > Zhuqueibacterota > Zhuqueibacteria > Zhuqueibacterales > Geothermadaptataceae > CAXHAT01. Next base: position 34,765 of record CAXHAT010000061.1, on the reverse strand, counting down.
TCCAGCAATAAACCAACGGTGCAACCACGCTTTTTTCGGTGAAATCTGTGACAAGCCTTCAAAAAGCCGCATTAAAAAAATATGGCCTGATTCTCGGCTTCTTCCTGTTCATGGCGCTGATGTCTGCGCAGGAATATTATTACATGGGTCTGCGGGAAGGCGTGGATGTGGCCTACTGGAAATACTTGGCGGTGCAGGCGTTCCGCTTTTTTGCCCTTGCCGCTCTTGTGCCCGTAGTTTTTGCGCTGGGCCGCCGGTTCCCGTTCACAAAAGAAACCTGGCTGAGAAACCTGCCGATCCATGTGCTGGCATGGCTCGTTTTTTCGGCGCTAAACAATGTGGTTTACACGATTTATGAGCTGATACACCCGCTGGCGCTTCACGCTTCGCTTTCATTCGCCGCCTTCGTCGAACAATACCCCAGAGCTTTGGCCGGACGCTTCACTTGGGACGCCGCAATCTACCTTGTTTTTCACGGCGTCGGTCGCGCCATCGATTATTATTATCGCAACAAGGAGCGCGACCTCAGAATGGCGCGGCTGGAGCGGCAATTGGCTGAGGCAAGACTCAGCGCACTCAAAATGCAAATCCACCCGCATTTTCTGTTCAATACGCTGCACGCCATTTCCTCGCTGATGGACGAAAACATCGCCGCCGCACGCACGATGATCGCGCGGCTGAGTGATTTTTTGCGCCTGACTTTGGATCACGTTGCGAAGCAAAAAGTAACCGTGGCGGAAGAGCTGTCGTTTCTGGAAAATTATCTCGCCATCGAAGAAGTGCGCTTCCAGGATCGTTTGAAAATCACCAAAAACGTCTCGGAAAAAGCGCTCTCCGCCAGCGTGCCAAATTTAATTCTGCAACCGCTGGTCGAAAACGCCGTGCGTCACGGCATTGCCCCGAAATCAACGGCGGGCAAAATCGAAATCTCCATTCAGACGGAAAACGGTCGCCTAGAGATTGCGATTGCTGACGACGGGCGGGGCGCGGCCAACGGAACAAACGCGAAAAACGGCGACGGCGTGGGATTGTCCAATACAAAATCGCGCCTGGCGGAAATGTACGGCGATGATTTTTCGCTGGATTGCGGGAACAGGGAAGGCGGCGGATTTGAGGTGAGAATTTCTTTGCCGTTACAGAATAGCTGAAATTCGTAGAAGCCTGTTGCAATACGCCTACACAACACATGCAGCACATAATTATGAGAGAGTTTAAACTCGACTTCTTAATCGTCGATGACGAAATTCTGGCGCGCAACCGCATTCGAAATCTGCTAAAAATTCGTCCCGAAGTAAGCGCGATTCACGAATGCGCCAACGGAGTCGAAGCCGTGAGTTTTCTGCTCCAGCAACAAGTCGATATTCTTTTTCTGGATATTCAAATGCCGGATTTAGACGGCTTCGGCGTTTTGCGGGAACTCGAAGGCTCCCCCCTGCCAATCATCGTTTTTACAACGGCTTACGACCAATTCGCTCTGCGCGCCTTTGAAGTGCATGCGCTCGATTACTTGCTCAAGCCCTTCGACGATGACAGGTTCAAAACCATGCTCGAACGCGCGATCTCGCAAGTTAAAAAAGAACGCGCGGAAGCGTTTCAAAAGCGAATTTTCGGTCTCTTGCGAGAAGAGGAGCCGCCGCAAGCCGAAGAGGTCGCAATGCAAGAACGAGAGCGCAATGCACGCTTCGTGGTAAAAAGCGCCGGCAGAATTTGCTTTGTGCCCGCCGAAGAAGTTGAATGGATTGATGCGGCGGGCGTTTACGTGCAATTGCACACCAAGACGAAAACCCACCTTTTGCGCGACACGATGAACCGCCTGGAAACGCAGCTTGATCCTGAAAAATTCGCGCGCATCCACCGCTCAACAATCGTCAATTTGAATCTCGTCGAAACGCTCCTGCCCAAAGACCACGGCGACTATTTTGTGCTCTTGAAAAACGGCAAAAAACTGCGCCTAAGCCGCTCATACCGCGAAAGCATCCTGGAAAAATTGGGTGTTTAAGAGCGTATTTGGAAAGCCCCTGCCTTGTCATTCCGCAGGAAATTTTTTAGGTCGCCAGACATAAACGTTCTCGCAATTTTTGTGGAAAAGTCCAAGAAGCTGTTTTAAAAGTCCTTGATAATAGCCAGGCGATAAATCGCCTGGAACCAATGGTTTCTTATGATTTCAAGTCTCGTCAGGGACGATTGAGACTGGACGCGATAAAATTTCAACCGTCCCTGGCGGGACTCGACAAAAAACAAAACGTCGTCTTCCCCGGAAGTGAACTTCCGGGCTACTTTCGACCGCCCCTGCGGGACTTTTTAAAATTGCCCCTGAGATGGCGCAACGTTCGTTAATTCTCAGGTTCAAAATAAGTTTAAGAAAAATGCGCATGGACCGGCACAGTTCTATTTATAATCTACTTGGCATCTGAGCAAACATGAATAAAATCACGAATGCAGCAACCAGTAATTCCCCGATTTTGAACCGACAGAAAATTAAAGTGACCGGGGTAAAAACAATGTTGATTGACAACATTCCGCCTTACGCCGGACAGCCGAAGTGGTTGTTCATCCAACTGTTGACTGATCAGGGCGTGATCGGATTGGGGGAACGTCCAACCGGCGGCGTGACCAAGCTGGACTCACAAATCAGTCTGATCCATGAATTATGTGAGCGTCACGTCGTTGGAACAAACCCCTTTAATATTGAACATCTCTGGCAAAATCTGTACGCCTCCGTGCATGACCATCGTCGCCCCGGGCTCTACGCCATGCCAGCCATTTCCGCTATTGAAATGGCTTGCTGGGACGTCATCGGAAAAGTCACGGGGCAGCCTGTGTACAATCTGTTGGGAGGACGCGTCCACGATCAGTTAAGGGCCTACGGGTATTTCGAGCCGCCAGGAGCCATTGACAAGCCGGAGGTTGCCGGTGAACAAGCTGTCGCGCTGGTCGAGCAGGGGATTACTTGCGCGAAGATGGATCCATTGTACAAAGTGGGAGGGCCTTTTGACTATTCATTGGAGACCATGCGCAAGGTGGGCCGCATTTTCGAAGCCATTCGACGCACGGTTGGCGACAAGCTTGAGATCGGGTTTGGCGGTCATGGTCAGTTCAGTACGGCCGGCGCCATTCGCCTTGCGAAAATCCTTGAGCCCTACGACCCGTATTTCTTTGAAGAGCCTGTGCATCCGGAAAACGTGGACGAGATGGCGCGCGTGGCCGCCCACACAAATATCCCAATCGCGGCGGGCGAGCGTTTGGTCACCAAGTTTGAGTTTACCGAGCTTTTGAAAAAGCAAGCCGCCCAAATCATCCAACTCGACGTGGGGCAGTGCGGCGGCATTCTTGAATCGAAGAAGATCGCCGGGATCGCGGAAGCCCACTACGCCATGATTGCGCCTCACATGTACTGCGGCCCCGTCGCATTTGCCGCTGCGCTGCAGCTCAATACATGCTCGCCTAACTTCCTCATCCAGGAATACAACTATACCGATCTGCACAGTGAAATTTTAATGGATCCCATCCGGTATGAGAACGGCTTCATCACGCCGCCGACCGGGCCCGGACTGGGCGTCGAACTCGATGAAAAGGTTGTTAAGCGACAGCTTGTCGCTATCCGATAAGCATTTACTTTTATGATCTTAAAAACGATCCCTGCGAACTGAACAATCTGGCGGGTGAGGCTGAGAATGGAGCGGTTCGGGAAAAATACGCGGCAATACTCGATGACTGGATCGAAGAAACGGATGACAAGAGTCAATATCCGGAGGACGCTGAGAGTCTAAAGTTGATGCTGGGCGCCTGGAGCGAACATGCAGCCAATCCGGACTCATTGACGAAGAAATACGAAGGTCTTTCAGGTTCGCAGCTTGGACTCAAAAGCCAGGGGCGGCGGCGAGCAGGTGAAAAATACAGACGCCTTGACCAGAGTCAATTTAACAGCCGCATTTCAGCCCAGAAACCGTGCTCTATCATCGTCCTTGTAAAACCAGCCTGGGTCGAGCAGGCATTTCTCCAGCAAAAATGCGCGGCAAGATTTTGCATCGCTCTGACGGTGATTCTCTCTCAACAAAAAAGGCTGCGACGAGGCGTTCGTCGCAGCACATGCTATCGTTATCCTCTTCGCCGTGCAATCCGTTATAGAGCTGCGCCGAATGCGCTGGAAGCCTTGCGCAATAAATCACTAACGCCCAAACAGAACTTTCGTCATCAGGTTTTGCCGAATTCTGTACTCGATTCCATTCTTGATTTCGAAGAAGACGCGATTAATGATGCGCTTCAGGTAACGGTCGAATTCATGGGTTAAAAAATAGACCGGATGCACCGGGTCTTTGGGATTGGAGAAGTAATCAAACAAAAGATCATCGGGCGAGCAGGACTGCTCGTAATTTCGAATATATTTGAGCGGCATTTTCCGGTTTCTCATTTTGCGCTCCAATTTCGCTTTGATAAAAGCGTAGCTCAAACCTATCCCGTTCTGTTTGGCATATTCGGCGGCGCACTTCATCAAAAACAGCGAGACCAACCCGCGCGGCAGCACTCCCGTACACCCCGCACCTTTGTGACTCACAATCAACCTGCCGATTTCGCAGCTATTCGCAGGCGGCGCGCCTGATTCCTTGCCAGGATCGGGAAAACTAAAATAATTGAAAATCGGCAGCGCCTTGTTTTGAATCTGCCGCATCGTGCCAATAATCTGGTCGCCCATCTTCGCGATAAAGTACTGACAGCAGCCGTTGCGGTCATATTCATCGACGTCGCTCTTGGATTGACTCGGCGAAACATAGCCGCGCTCGCAATAAACCCGGTAGCGAAAATCAAACATTTCTTTCATCTCGCGGTCGTTTTCCGGCATACCGAATTTTAAAACGCCGTCTTCACTGTCATTAACTTTCAACGTAAACATCGTTTTCATGATCTATCCTCATGTTTGGTTCGAAGCATTTTGTTTACGCCCCCTTTATTCAAAGCCGGCGCCATAAAAAGAATCAAGGCGTTTTCCGGATGACAAGGCTTTTAAAAACATGGATTTGAGAGAGTGGCTAAAATCAAGGTAAGCACAGAGATATTCGCAAAAATTTTGCGAAGGCAGAATGTACGGGAGAGTGAAATTCGCAAGAAATTTACGCCTTCGATAATTGCTATTTCTGCGAAGGCGGGAATGACATAAAAATTCACTACCTGACACTTTATTGTGTAGCCTTCTAAGACCGGCGAAAAAGGCCGGATTTGTCATGCTGAAAGCATCTTTTTTGATCCAACCCCTGAACTTTTGAGCATGATCCGTACTGGGCGATAACAAAGATTCCTTCAGAATGACAAAACTGGACCTTTCAACGGCTCGAAAAGGCGGTTTACAAAAAGTGTCAGGTAGAGAGCGTAAAAATCAATTTTTAGGATGAGCAATGTTTAAAAACTACCTGAAAATCGCCGTTCGCAATCTCTTCAAAAACCGCGTTTTCTCACTCATCAACGTCGGCGGGCTTGCCGTTGGGATGGCGTGTTTCATTTTGCTGTTTCTGTTTATCCGTCACGAAACGAGCTTCGACGAGTATCATGAAAACGCCAACCGTCTCTATCGCGTCGTGCGGGAAAACGCCGCACCGACGGCTTTCCGTCTAGCCCCGACGTTGAACAACGATTTCCCGGAAGTTCAGGCCGTCCGTTTTCGCAAAGATCGCCAGCCTGCGCTCATTCGCGTCGGCGAGGAGAGCTTTTTCGAAAACGGCATGTTCTGGGCGGACGCTGAAGCGCTGGAAATCTTTTCATTCAAAATGCTGGCCGGAAATCCGAAAACAGCGTTGACGCAGCCGTTCTCAGTCGTGCTCACAAAAACGCTGGCGGAGAAGTATTTCGGTCAAGAAGAGAGCGTCGGCAAGCAGGTACAATTGCGGTGGGGAGAAAAATACTACGATTTGCTCGTCACCGGCGTTCTCGAAGACGTTCCGGCAAACTCGCACTTTACTTTTGATTTGCTCGTCTCCTTTGAATCAACCAAGACCGCATGGCCGGAATTCTTCTTGCAAGACTGGTCGGCGACTTTCGCGCAAACGTACGTTTTGCTGCCCGAAAACAACGCGCCCGCGACGCTTGAAGCGCAATTCCCCGACTTTGTCGCCCGGCATTTAGGCGAAGAAAGGCGGGAGAACTACACCGACGTTCTCGCTCGCCTGCAGCCGATCACCGACATTCATTTAAGCTCGCAGTTGAGCGGCGAAATCGCGCCAAACAGCGACCGGACGTACATTGTTCTCGCGGGAGTCATCGCATTTTTGATTCTTGTGGTCGCCTGCATCAACTACATGAATCTGGTTACGGCGCGCTCGCTGAATCGCGCGAAGGAAATTGGCGTGCGCAAAGTTTCCGGGGCCGGGCGCGGGCAGTTGATCAAACAATTTCTTGGCGAATCGTTACTCATTGCCGCGATTGCGACAACAATCGCTCTGTTTTTGGTCGAAATTTTCCTGCCGATTTTTAGTCGATTCGTGCAAGCACGGCTGACTTTTGAGTATGGCGAAGACATCCTCCTGCTCTCCGGGATTGTCGCACTCACTTTTAGCGTCGGCGTTTTGTCCGGCGGCTACCCGGCGTTTTTTCTCTCCGCGTTTCGTCCGGCTCATGCGCTGAAAGGCGGCTCTCAGCGCACGCAAAAATCTTTTTTCCGACAAGCGTTGGTCGTCACGCAATTCGCCGTCGCCATCGTCCTGATTTCCGGGACGATTGTGATTCGCAACCAGATGCAATTCGTGCAAAATCAGCGGCTTGGGTTTAACAAAGAGCAAATTCTGGTCATCCCTCAGGCGCGCAAAATTCGCGACAACCCTGAACTCCTGAAAAATGAAATGCTCAAAATTCCCGGCGTGCGTCAGGCGACGGTTTCGTCGCACGTGCCGTCGAATGATTTGAGCATTCGCGTCACGGCCAAGCCTGAGGGCGGGCTGTTGCAAAACGACGACGAACCCTGGCGCGTTTCCACCGTCTCCGCCGATCCGGATTTTATGCAAACGTTTGACATTCAACTCCTGCAGGGTCGGACGCTGGACAAGCGCATCGCGACGGACTCTACTGAAGCGTACCTCGTCAATCAAGCATTGGTGCGCGAGTTGGGCTGGGAAGCGCCGCTTGGAAAAATCATGGATACGGAATTTCGCACCGGCTCGCCGTCGCTTCCATTTGAGCAGCGGCGCGGGCATATCGTCGGCGTGGTGGAAGATTTTCATTTCGAGTCGATGCACCGGCGCATCGAACCGATGATTTTTATGATCAAGCCGTACTGGTATTTTTACATTTCCCTGAAACTGCGCCCGGAAAACTTCGACGCGACGCTCGCGGGGCTGGAAAACACATGGGCGCAATTCTTCCCGGACGTTCCATTCGAATACTTCTTTCTCGATGAAAATTTCGACCGGCTTTATCAAACGGAGCGAGCGTGGGGGCAAGCAATCGGCGTTTTTTCCATGTTGAGCATTTTGATCGCCTGTCTCGGCCTGTTTGGGCTGGCGGCGTTCGCTGCGGAACAGCGCATCAAGGAAATCGGCGTGCGCAAAGTGCTCGGCGCGACCACGATCAAAATCACGGCGCTGCTTTCAAAGGACTTTGTTCGGCTGGTCGTCATCGCCAATCTCCTCGCTTGGCCGATTGCTTGGTTCGCGATGAACAATTGGCTGGAGAACTTCGCCTATCGCACCGACGTCGGCTGGTGGATTTTAGCGCTTGCAGGCGGCGCGGCATTGTTGATTGCGGTTTTTACAGTCGGCTGGCAAGCCGTCCGCGCGGCGAGCGTGAATCCAGTGGAGAGTTTAAAATGTGAATAATACTACAACGTTAAGTCAGCCTCAAAAACGGGGCAATTCGTATGTGGGAGCACTTAAGAGACAGCCTGAAGGCTGAACTACAAACGACCGAGCTTTTTCTCTACGCTTAGAGGGAAAGGACGCACTGTCGTTTGTAGTCCATGCTTTAGCATGTTTTTCACTGTGCATCCTTAACGTCGTAGTAACAGGCAATGGCTGTCAGTCAGAACAAACTCGCTCTGAGCGTCGGCGTCCCGGCGCGCAGGATCAATGAGATTGTTCTCGGGAAACGCCGAATCAGTGCAGATACTGCACTTCGCCTGGGCAGGTATTTCCGCATGCCGCCGGAATTCTGGCTTGGATTGCAAATGGACCATGATCTCGATCTTGCTGAAGACGCTCTCGGCGATCAGATCGAAAATGAAGTTCGAGATTTTGCTCCTGTCACCTGATTGAACTGGATAAGCCTGAATCTGGCTTGTGAAGAAAATTACTTGAAAAATGCCGGAAGTGAAGTACGGCGAAATTGAAGTTGGCAAAGCCGTTAAATCGGCGGACGGCCAATGGAACAGAAAGGAAAAGTCTGGTAATTGCCTTACAAGCAAGTTAAGGCGTTAGGGTTTGAAAATCGCATCGTGGATAATGGAAAAAATATCTTTACAGAGGAAGGTTTCGAGAGGCGCTCACCGCCCAAAAGTTCCTAATAATGGAAACAAAAAAGTTCCTATTATTAGGAACAGCTCCTATATATGGAAACTTTTCGAGCCGGATATTCACCGGTGAATAAATAGTTAGAGCGATTCTTAAGCATGATCATGAAATACAAGTTTTTGCAGCTTTCCTACCGTGTTTCGGTTCTGCGCGTGTCGCGAGACTGCTGGAATTGTCAACGGCTCCAGGCGCCTTCATTCCTGGAATCATCATTGCCGCTGCCAGGGAAACACAATGGATCACAAAGAGCCTTGAGCCGTTTCACGTTCTCTTTGTTGCCTGATTTTTGCTTCAATAGGCATCCTGGTTGATATCAAATTTTTGCTGAAAGTTGGCTGATGATCCTAAGTTTGGTGCTCGTCACATTGACTCTGAATACACTTCTAAACACGATCATCAAGCGGCTTTCGCGAAGTACCTGGCGAAAAAGCTCCTCCGCGGAAGCTCTTCTTTCCCAAACCGTTGCATTCAGCTTTGTAAATGCTGCATTTGGCTTCAGATGGAAATGATCAGCCATTAAGGCTACCAGACAATAATTGCCGTCATTTTACTCACATAGTTGTTCAGCCCAGCCTGGTTAACGCTGTGGAAGCAGATAACGGGAATTACCCATGAAGTGATTGTTGCGCATGCGAGTAAACACCATTAGAAATCCTCAAAAAGTAGAGCTATCATAAACATGTAATGCAAAATCAAAATAAGATATTTTGATGATGGACAAACTAACCGTACTTCTCATCGACTCCCACAAAGATTCACTGGATGGCTTGCAAAAAGGCCTGAAGCGTAGTGATTACCTGATTCTGACTACCTCGTCCCGAAACAAAGCCATTGAACTCATAAATACCCGAGGAATCGATATCGTCGTTACCGAACTCAACCTGAAAGACGGAACCGGACTGGAAATTTTGCGGTATTTGCAGGAAAATAAGCCAGAGATCTTCACACTTGTCATGGCTGCTTTCGGTTCAGTGGAGACGGCAGTCGAAGCGCTGCGAATGGGCGCGTACGACTATATCATCAAGCCGATACGTATTGCAAAGCTCAAACAGCTTCTTGACAGGACTGCAGAGACAATTTTGTTGCGCAGGGAAAACGAACAGTTACGCCGTATCCTGGAATCAGAGCCAGGTGCGCCGCTGTTAATCGGCTTAAGTGAAAAATTCAAGAAGGTTGTCGACTTCATCAAACAAATCGCCCCGTCGCGAAGCACTGTGCTAATCACAGGGGAAAGCGGAACGGGCAAAGAGCTCGCAGCTTTGGCAATTCACTATTATAGCAAGCGTGCCGCCAAACCCTTTGTTAAAGTCAACTGCGGTGCAATTCCGGAAACCCTGTTTGAATCAGAGCTTTTTGGTTATGAGAAGGGTGCATTTACCGGGGCGACCGGTCGCAAAAAGGGCAAAATAGAGTTGGCTGAAGGTGGCACGGTTTTTCTGGATGAAATCGGCGATATGCCGCTTTCCACGCAGGTCAAGATATTGCGCATTTTGCAGAACAGGGAATTCGAGCGGCTCGGCGGCACGGATACGCTTAAAGTGAACGTACGAATCATTGCGGCCACGAACACCAATCTCGAACAAAGAGTTGCGAACCGGCAATTCCGGGAGGATCTATATTACCGCCTAGATGTCATTTCTCTTACCATGCCGCCACTTCGCGAACGACCGGAAGATATTCCTTTTTTGGCCCAATTCTTTATTGATAAGTACAACCAGCTCAATGAAAAACACGTGCTTGGCATAGATCCGGTCGCCCTGAAGCAAATGTGCAGCCATCCGTGGAAAGGAAATATTCGTGAGCTTGAAAACACCATTGAACGAGCCGTTGTCCTGAGTCAGCATGTAATTTTGCCACCGCAACTTTTTCCGAATCTGGACGTCGAACACAGCTGGCAAGCTCAAAAATTTAACCTGGAAATCGGCATGTCCTTGCAACAAATTGAGAAAACAGCAATTGAGCGGACATTGCAATATCACAAATTCAACAAGAACAGAACCGCCAAGACTCTGCAAATCGGCTTGGCAACGCTCTATCGCAAGCTCAAAGAGTACGGGCTCGATAAGAAATAGCTTTTTGTCCTGCTTCCCCTTTCTCATTTTGATATGGCTTTCCTTTGCTTTGGACTTCATTTTCTCGTATTGAGAAAGTTTGCCTCCCGTTATTCGCCTTCCTTTCCCAAACTGAGAATTCTACTCTTTTTTCCATTCAACTTACCGCGTGCCAAATCCATTAAAGCTAACTTTTTCAATGCCTTAGTACGCATTTTCAATTTAAGCCTTTAAAAATCAACTTGTTAAAAACATAAGAAGATTTGGCACACGCTTTGATCTTGGGTACGTGGATTGCTGAAGAGGAGATTTTCGTCTCAAATCACCAGATGGCAACGTTGGATATTGATCTGATTCAGCAAGAGTTGAGAGTTCTCATCAAGAAGCACGAAATAGTGAGATGGTCTGTTGAAGACTGGTTGAACAGTTACTTTTCGGGCTACTACATTGGATAACCACAACATAAAGGAAGCAAAAATGAAAATCAAGCCATTGGCTGATCGTGTCGTAGTTAGACCGCTGGAACTTGATGAAGTCAAACAAGGCTCGATCATCATCCCGGACACAGCGAAAGAGAAACCGATGCAAGGCGAGGTCGTTGCTGTTGGTCCGGGCAAATTTTCAGAAGAAGGGAAACGCATTACACCGGAAGTCAAAAAAGGCAATCGTGTTTTGTATGGAAAGTATGCCGGTACGGAAGTTGGCATCGAGGGCACTGACTATTTGATCATGCACGAAAATGATATATTAGCAATTCTGTAATCAAAGCAGATGAAGATTTTCATGGAGAGAAAACGAAAATGTCCAAAATTATAGAATACGATATTAATGCTCGCAGTGCGATGCAAGCTGGTGTGAATAAGCTCGCAAACACCGTGAAAGTCACACTCGGCCCGCGCGGACGAAATGTTTTGATCGATAAAAAGTTTGGCGCGCCGACGGTGACCAAAGACGGCGTTACTGTTGCCAAAGAAATTGAATTGGAAGATCCCGTTGAAAATTTGGGTGCGCAAATGGTGAAAGAAGTGGCATCGAAAACCAGCGATCAGGCCGGTGATGGCACAACAACAGCAACCGTGCTCGCCCAGGCGATTTTTAACCAGGGGCTCAAAAACGTCACGGCAGGCGCGAACCCTATGCACATCAAGCGCGGAATCGACAAAGCCGTGGTCACCGCAATTGAAGAGATTAAAAAAATCAGCCGGCCAATAACAGGCAAGGAAGAGATTGCTCAGGTCGGTACGATTTCAGCCAATAACGACCGGCAGATCGGCGACGATATTGCCGAGGCGATGGAAAAAGTCGGTAAGGACGGCGTGATTACCGTCGAAGAAGCGAAATCAATCGAATCTGCCATCGAAGTCGTCGAAGGGATGCAGTTCGACCGTGGTTATCTCTCACCCTATTTTGTGACCGATCCCGAGAACATGGAAGTTGAGATGGAAGAACCGCTGGTGCTGCTGCACGACAAAAAGATCAGCGCCATGAAAGAACTGCTGCCGATTTTGGAAAAAGTAGCACAAACAGGCAAGCCATTGCTGATTGTCGCGGAGGATGTTGAAGGCGAAGCCCTCGCCACATTAGTCGTGAACAAATTGCGTGGTACGTTGAAAGTCGCGGCGGTGAAAGCGCCTGGCTTTGGCGACCGGCGAAAAGCAATGTTGGAAGACATTGCCACTTTGACCGGGGGCAAAGTCATCAGCGAAGAAGCCGGCTTTAAGCTGGAAAATACGCAAACGAGCGAACTTGGCTCGGCCAAGAAGATTACCATCGACAAGGAGAACACGACGATTATCGAAGGCGCCGGAAAAGCGGATGCCATCAAAGGCCGGATTGCACAAATCAAGAATCAGATCGAAAACACTACTTCCAGCTATGACAAAGAAAAGCTGGAAGAGCGCCTGGCCAAACTTTCCGGCGGCGTGGCTGTCCTGAAAATTGGTGCGGCGACGGAAGTCGAAATGAAGGAAAAGAAAGCGCGTGTGGACGATGCTTTGCACGCGACCCGCGCTGCAGTCGAGGAGGGGATCGTCCCGGGTGGCGGCATTGTTTTTCTCCGCGCACAAAAAGCCCTGGCCAATCTCAAAGGTAAAGGTGATGAACAAATGGGCATTGCTATCGTCCGGCGCGCCTTGGAAGAACCATTGCGCCAGATCGCTGCCAATGCCGGTGAGGAAGGTTCGATTGTCGTTGGGAAGGTACGCGGTTCGAAAGATGTCGCCTACGGCTTCAACGCAGATACCGGCAATTATACCGACCTCGTGAAAGCAGGCGTGATCGATCCGACAAAAGTCGCCCGCGTTGCGTTGGAAAACGCGGCTTCCGTTGCCTCGCTTCTGTTGATGACCGAAGCAACGATTGTCGAAAAGCCGGAAAAGCGTAAGGCTTTACCTGCAATGCCAGGCGGGGAGGATTTTTATTAAAATCACCTGACCTGCAACAGTTTTTATAGAGGCTTTTTGCCAGTATAGGCTGGCGAGAGATCATTTCGTAACTAATAAAATTGAGCTAAACTTTTTTTGAAAGGACTAAAAATGTACAAAAAACTCTTGACCCTGGTGATCGGCCTTTTTGCGCTGATCTACCTCGCAGCCCTGGCTCACTCATTCGAAAAAAATACGAAAGCCGATGAAGTCACCATCGAAGGCGTTGTTGCTGCTTCAGCTTGGGATGATGATGATAATGTGACAAGCGTTGCGATCATTGTCAGCATCGAGGTGGAACCCGAAGAAGAAGAAGAGCCGGTGGTTGTCACTGAGGAATATCTTGTTGAAGACAACGACAAAGGCCGCGAGCTGCTGAGTCTCGTTGACCAGACTGTTGAAGCGACCGGCGAGGTAACCGAAGATGAATTTGGCACCAAATCCATCAATATCACAAGTTACAAAGTAGTTGACGAAGAATAAGCATTCCTTCTCATCAGTTCTTGCCTGTGGTCGCGGGTAAGAGCTCCATATAAATTACGTGTGACCGGAAACGCTCCATTACCCTCAACATAGATTGGCTAATGCCGTCTATGGCCACACGTAATTTTTACCAAATATCCACAGGCGTGTAGTTCCATCCCCTGCCCTGGAGTCCCCCCAGCTCCCGGCCACTGGCTGCACGCCTGTGGTTTTTTAAAAAATCGGCTAAGAATATTCAAATAACTATCGCAGATTCTTCAATTCGAAAGTTCAGAACCACAATTATAAAATTGAACCAATAGCAAACCGCATTAAAAAATATTTATATGGAAAACACAAGCTTGAAACTTTTAGACGACGCTTCGCCTGCGGACGAAAAAATTAGCGATCATTTGCAGGTTCAGAAAAAAATTGCTGCTGATACTTCGCTGCCGGTTGAAGAACGGCTGGAGGCGTATGAAGATATTATAGATTCGGAGGTCGGTGACACCTTACTTTCACGTGCACGCAATATCGAGCGGGAGATTGGCTTGCGGCAGGTTTACCTGAAGTTCGACGGCGGCAACCCGACCGGCACGCAAAAAGACCGCATCGCCTTCGCCCAGGCAATGGACGCGCTGCGGCGCGGCTTCGACACAGTAACCATCGCAACTTGCGGAAATTATGGCGCAGCGATGTCATTAGCGGCTTCGCTTGCGGGTTTGCGGTGTGTGGTTTTTATCCCCGAGCAGTACCATACCGGGCGCCTCAACGAGATACAACGACTTGGCGCTGAGATTATGCGTGTTCCGGGAGATTATGAAAATGCCGTCAAGAAATCCCGCGAGACGGCAGAAAAAAGTGAGTTTTATGACGCCAATCCTGGCGGCGCAAATACTGTATTGCAGCTCAAGGCTTATGGCGAGATCGCTTATGAAATTTACGACGAGCTTCGAGATGCGCCGGCGATGGTAGCCGTGCCGGTTTCGAACGGCACAACCCTGGCCGGAATTTACAAAGGCTTTCTCAGCTTGTACCGCCGCGGCAAAACCTCCCGCATGCCGAAAATCATCGCGGGTTCATCCTACAGAAAAAATCCGATCATCCAGGCTTGGCTGAAAAATTTGTCGACTTGTGATGACCTTTTACCATCCCGCATCCGCGAAACTACGGTTAACGAGCCGCTTATTAATTGGCGCTCCATCGATGGCGATTTTGCGTTGGCAGCCATTCACGAAACCGAAGGGTGGGCGGCAAACGCCAGTGACAAAAGTATGCTCACGACTGCAAAGCAGATTCGCATTCACGAAGGCCTGAGCGTCTTACCGGCTTCGACTGCCGGACTGGTCGCCTTAATGCAACAACATCAAAAACAATCTCTACCGAGCGACAGGTATATCGCTATACTCACAGGGAGAAATTCATGAAGCCACTTTCGGAAGGCAATGCTATCGTCTATTGCCAGGGGGCATTCAACACCACGAACGGCAAAACAGCGCATGGTCTCGTCCGGCGTACGCAGCGCTACCGTGTTCTGTCGGTTATCGATTCGCGTTTTGACGGTGCGGATGCGGGCGAGATATTGGACAAAAAACCAAATGGTATCCCGGTATTCGGCGGGTTATCCGCAGCGATTGCTGACGCCAAAACAAAAGGCTTTTCAGCAACACATTTCGTTATTGGCTTGGCGCCGGACGGTGGCCGTATAGATATAACAACACGCTGTGATGTGATGAAAGCAATTTACGCAGGTCTGCATATCGATTCAGGTTTGCATGATTTTCTCTCCGAAGATGCAGCCATCTCAAAACTGGCAAAAACCCATCAAGTCAAAATCCGTGACATTCGCAAAACCCCGCCGCGAAATGAACTGCATTTCTTTAGCGGCAAAATCGAAGAGGTCGAGTCTCTCAAAATTGCCGTTCTCGGCACAGACTCCGCCATCGGCAAACGCACGACTGCATGGATTATCATCGATGCGCTGCATGCCGCGGGATATTCTGCGGAAATGGTCGGTACCGGCCAGACGGCATGGCTGCAAGGCGCGCGCTATTCTATTATGATGGATTCCCTTGTCAGCGATTTTATGTCGGGCGAAATCGAGCATGCCGTGTGGCGCGCCTGGAGTGAGCAAAATCCGGACGCCATAGTGATCGAAGGCCAGGGCAGTTTGCTCAATCCGGCCTACCCAGGCGGCTACGAAACAATCGCAGCGGCACGGCCGGATGTGATCGTTTTGCAGCATGCCCCGGCGCGAGAAGAATATGATGGTTTTCCCGGCTACACGTTGCACCCGCTCGATCACCAAATTCAGGCCTTGGAGCTGATCTCCGGAAAGCCGGTTGTGGCGATTACAATCAACCACGAAGATATGACCCGCGCTGAGACCATCCGGGCCTGCGCGAAAATCTACGAGCAGTTTCGCGTTCCCTTAGTTGATGTACTATTCGATGGCGCGGATAAGATTGTCGAAGCGCTGCAACCGTTTTTGAAAGCACGCAAGAGCATTCATAATATGAGCTTATGATTCCAATAACACCTCGCTCTATCGAGAGTGATCCTGGGAGAGGAGCGGGCATTTTAGCACTATCGTCGCCGAACTAAAACACGGTGTAAATGAGAATCCTCAACGAGAAAAATAATGAAAACAAAATTAGAACAAGACCCCCTGCGCATTCTCCGCGTATTCGACCGGCTGGAAGTTGGCCCGGTTGTCGTCGAAAAAAGACGTGTTTTGGCGCCATACACTGTTGTGAATGGTGATGCGAAAGAGACGACTGAATTCGTTTACAAATTTGAAGAGGACGTTTTCGACTCGTCTGATTGGGCGTCGCAAAATCTCGCCAGCATGATGGCCGCACAGGTGGCGCTGAACTACGGCCTGTTCTGCGATGAAATCGTTTTTAAAGGCGCTTTCGACCGCAGTGACCAGCGCTTTCTCGAAGCAATGGCGAGAAATACCGCGCGAGAAATCTATGTTATCAAGTTCTTGCACGAGAATCCATACCTTATCGGCGACGCGCGCTCGTTACCCACCGTTAAAAAGAAAAATTATCTGCGCGCAAAATTGGTATTCGAAACCGGCAGCGCTGATGAAAAAAGCGCCGCACCATTCTATGGTTGGTATACCGAGGACAACCGTTATGTTGTACTCTCCAGCGGCGGCAAGGACAGCCTTTTGAGCTATGGCTTGCTCAAAGAGCTGAAGTGCGAAACACACGCGATTTTCGTCAATGAGTCGGGCAGGCACTGGTTTACGGCGCTAAACGCATACCGTTATTTTGCCGCAAACGAACCAAATACAAGCCGTGTTTGGACGAACTCCGATCGCGTATTCTCATGGATGCTGCGGCACTTGCCGTTTGTACGCCCGGACTTTGCCGACAT
The DNA here is from genome assembly GCA_964014485.1 of uncultured Deferribacteres bacterium. Taxonomy (GTDB): domain Bacteria; phylum Zhuqueibacterota; class Zhuqueibacteria; order Zhuqueibacterales; family Geothermadaptataceae; genus CAXHAT01. Next base: position 17,953 of record CAXHAT010000061.1, on the reverse strand, counting down.
TCGCGCGGATGAATATCCCATCCGCTTGTGGACTGTCGGCGTTTTTCTTTTCGGAGTTTTGCCGTTGGTGCGCAAACGCGGCATCGGACGAATCGTGATCGGCGATGAATTCGATACGACCGTACGGATGTCTTTTCACGGCATCACGCATTACAACGGGCTGTTCGATCAGAGCCGATACTTCGACAGCGCGTTGACGCGGTATTATAATGAAAAGGAGTGGGGCGTCATACAATTCTCACTGCTGCGTCCGCTTTCAGAATTGCTGATCGAGAAAATGCTTGTTGAGCGCTATCCGGATTTGCAACAACACCAGATTTCCTGCCACTCGGGGCACAAAGAAAACGAGCACGTGCATCCCTGCGGGCGCTGTGAGAAATGCCGCCGCATCGTTGGTATGCTGGTCGCACTCGATGCTGATCCGAAAAATTGCGGCTATTCCGAGCAACAAATTCAGAGATGCATGGTCGATCTGGCCCAAAAGAGCGTTCACCAGGAGCATGCCGGCAGTGAGCATTTGTTTTATCTGCTTCAAGAAAAGGGCAAGATAGCTGCGCCATCGAAGAAACCGAAAGCGCGTCCCGAAATCATGAAGTTGCGTATCGATCCGGACAAGTCGCCAGTCGAAATCATCCCGATGGATTTGCGGCAAAAACTGTATTGGAAGCTTTACGCTAACGCTGACGGCGCCGTCAAACGGATCGGACGCAAGTGGGTCGATTTCGAGATCATCGGTGACCCCATTTTATACCGGCCTGAACAGCTTGTTTCCGGAGATGAAACCCAACTCGAATTTTCTGCGGGAGAATCCGGCCGCGATGGCAAAAGGAATAATTACCTGCTTGGCGAATTGACATGGCCGCAGGCGAAGGAGCGATTCAAAGAAGTCGATATAGCTCTGTTGCCGGTCGGCGCAATCGAACAGCACGGACCGCATCTCCCGTTGGATACGGATGCTTTTGATGCGGACTTTCTGGCGAAGCAGGTTGCGTTAGCTTGCAGTAACCCAAAGCCGCTGGTTTTGCCGTTAATTCCGTATGGCGTTTCGTATCATCACGACGATTTTCCCGGCACGATTAGCGTCACAAACGAGACAATGGCGCGTATTGTTTATGAGGTCGGTATGAGCGCTGCACGCAACGGTATAACAAAACTCGTTATCATCAACGGGCATGGCGGCAATGCAGCGACCTTACAGTTTGCGGCCCAGATGATCAACCGCGACGCGCATATTTTCACCTGTGTGGACTCTGGCGAGACGAGCGATGCGGATATCGAAGCGATGGCTGAGACAGCGAGTGACGTACATGCCGGCGAGATCGAAACAAGCACATCCCTGGCGATCAGGCCAGGCCTGGTGCGCATGGAGAAAGCCAAAAAGCTCGTGCCGCATTATTCAAACCGTTATTTGAACTTCAGCTCAAAGCGCAGCGTCGACTGGTATGCGCGAACAGCAAAAATCTCGAATAGCGGCGTGATGGGAGACCCTACCAAAGCTTCCGCCGAAAAGGGTAGACAAATGTGGGCAGTGTCGATCAAAAACCTGGCGGAATTCGTGGAGCATTTAAAGGGCTTGACGTTGGATGAAATTTATGAGAGGAGGTACTGAAAACTCATAGAGTTACGCCGATTTGTGAAATACCATCGATTCCAATTGTGCAAACGGGCTTGCTTTCTAAAGAAATCGTGTCTTCTCCGGGAATTCTTCGAACCACAAAGCCCCGCCTTGCCGCTCTCCTTCTTCAAAGCGTTACTGAAAAGGCAAAAATGACTTCACAAGCGCGACAGCCTGATCGTTTTTTGAGATCTGCGAAAACTGCTTGATCATTTTCGATTGACATTCCGCCGCTCCGGCAGCATCATACAATTAATCTCCAAAACAAATATTGCCACGATTCGGGAATCAAATCAATACGCGTCTGAGGAAATTAATCCATGAGACAATTCAAAAAATGGAAAGTGAAGTTGATCTTGGGATGGATGCTTATTTCCGTCCAGGGAGTTATGGCTCAAAACTACGCCCCTGCCGCTGAGTACGCTTCGCTGTTGGGCATAGGATTTTACAATCAAAACGGCGGGTTCATGGTTGATAAGCTTCAGCTTGTCTTTCCTCCTGCTGACGATCAGCCCGTGGAGTTTGTGATCACCAAGCCCGGCGGTAGTCCAGTGGTCATTCTTCCGATGCGGTTAGAACGATGGGACGGATATCCCGCTTTTGCCGGGTTGCGGGCACCCAGCGGTCATCCCGGGAGCGTTCGGGTGGAAGAGCCGGGAGAATACGTCATGTCCATCAAAGTTGGCGGCAAAACCGTCACTTCACTGCCTTTCAGCATGAAAGTTGAAAGCAGCGGAGATCCTTTTAATCCTCGGAAAAACTTCACCCGCGAAGGCCCCTGGAATACGCTGGGGTTCCTGGGCGACAATATCGACAAGCCTGATTCACCGCTGCTTTTTTACTGGTGGAGCTGCAATCGCGAACTGCCTGACGGCGTCAATGCTGCAAGCTGCACGGTCTATATTATGCGCGATGGAAAGGAGGTTGCGCTGAGCAGCAGGTCGATATCGGTCAGCGGAAGTAAGTGGCGATTCCTGCGCGTGCCCTTCAAGCAAAAAACAAGCGCTGGAGAAACGAGTTTTACAAAATCGATGCTTTGTGAAAATGACGGCGACTACAAAGTGATCGTCAAGGCAAAGGATGAAATCGTAAAATCGTTCAACGTGCAGGTCAAAGACGGCGTTCTGCAACGATTGGAGCGATGCAATCTGGATACAAAGCCGCACGTGAATTTTATTTCTCCCCGTCTCATCGATATGAGAGACGGTTATGGCGGGCGTAATTTTATGGTGGATGCATACTGGGTTACCGCAGAGTAAAATGAATCACAAAGCATCGATCAGCTTCAGAATGGCTTCATCATATCGCGCCTTCTCTTACTCTTATACCGATTTCCTTGATTTTTTAGCCTTTCCCGCCTTGTCATTCTGAAAGAATCTTTGTTATCGCGAGCGTAGGACAACAAAGATTCTTTCAGAATGACAGTTAGGGAATGAACGTGCAATCGAGGAAAATGGTATTACAAACCGGTTGCACCGCGGGACTGCCGAGTAAAATTTCATTAACTGATATTACGCGGCTAACATAGAAATTAGCGTGCAGCATCAAATTATTGACCAAGGAAAAAATGACTCGCAAACTCACCGCAATCATTCCTCTTTTATGTTTCTGGCTGACCGCCTGCCAGCAGCAATCAAATCCTGAATCATCCGATGCGCAGTTAGCACCAGCGGTCGGCGCGAAAGGCATGGTCAGCTCGGCGCATCCGCTGGCGACGGAAGCCGGGCTGGAGATTCTCCGACAGGGCGGCAACGCCTTCGATGCGGCGATTGCGATTGCGGCGGCGCTCAATGTCGTCGAGCCGATGATGTCGGGCGTTGGCGGCTATGGGACGATTTTGGTCTACGACGCCGAAGCCGGAGAAACACGTTTTCTCAACAGCAGCGCCAAAATCCCGCAGGCGACCAACTCCGATTTGATGCGCGAACCAACGCCAAATTATGAAGAAAATCGTCGCGGCGCAAAGGCGGTTTCTACCCCGGGCAACGTGCCAGCCTGGGATGCAATGTCCGAGCGTTTTGGGTCACTGCCTTGGGAAAAACTGTTTGGCAGTGCGATTGAATTGGCTGAGAATGGATTTGAACTGGACGAACGCAACGCCTTTCTCATTGAGCGCGCCTTCCCCGAATTTCCCGAGCACGCGAAGACGTTTTACGGCAGAGACGGCGAACCGTTAGAAGCGGGCGATCTGCTGGTGCAAAAAGACCTGGCGGCTTCTTTTCGCCTCATTGCTGAAGAAGGTGCATCGGTTATCCAAACCGGCGAATTGGCGCAGAAAATCGATGCGGCCATGCGGGAAGCCGAGGGTTTTCTGGCCTTGCAGGATTTGCAAGACAGCAAGGGCGAGTGGTGGCAGCCGATCAGCATCGATTATCGCGGCTGCGAGGTGATCACAGCGTCTCCGCCGTCCACAGCATTTCCGTCGTTGGTTCGGCTGGGCTTGATGAGCCGCTTCGACGTTCAATCTTTCGGCCACAACTCAACCGCCTACCTGCATCATTTTGCCGAAGTCACCAAGCACGCTTTCTGGAGCCGTTTGCGCTATGCAGGCGATCCGGATTTCAATCCGCCGCCGCTGGACATGCTGCTTTCCGAAGAATATTGGCAAGAAAAGACTGAGCAAATTAATGCCGAGCAAGCCAAGCCGTTCGTGCCGCCGACGCAGTTCTCCAACGCCGAAATGCAGCATACGACGCATTTTGTCGCTGCCGATCAGTGGGGCAATATTGTTTCCGCAACGCAGACTTTGGGCAATTCATTCGGCAGCCGTATCATGCCGGAAGGCACGGGAATTTGGCTCAATAATTCGCTGGCTTATTGCACATATGAACCAAAAGGCAATCCGATGGATGCTCACGCCGGTCGCCGCAAGCTTTCCGGCGACTGCCCGACCATCATTCTCCGCGACGGCAAGCCCTGGGTTGCGATTGGCACGCCCGGCGGCCACACCATCGGTCAGACCGTGCCGCAAATGGTGATGAATCTTATCGACTTTGAAATGGATATTCAGCAAGCCATCGCTGCGCCGCGCATCAGTTTTATTGAGCCTGATCAAATCGCAGTGGAAGAGAAGATTTTCGAAGCGATTCGAGGCGAACTGGAAGCGATGGGGCATAAAATCCGCACCGTCAGAGGCTTGGGGAACGCGCATGGTTTGGCGATTGAATATGATGGAAACGGAAAACCAATTCGATTTACCGGCGGCGCTGATCCGCGCGGGAAAGGGAAGGCGAAGGGGTTTTAAGAAAGGAGGTTTTTTAGACGAGATTGCAGGATGGAGCAGGAACTAAGTCTTTCGAAACAAATCATTATGTTGTAAGCCGGAGATGTGATTAGAACAATCGGTTGACCCAACTTTGTAGCTTAACGCAGAGACGCAAAGATCGGAGAGTTTCGCGGAGTTTTTTGAAAACAACAATTTAGAGACATGTTTTTGGGTTCTTGTACTTGAGCTTTCTGCAACATTGAATTCAAAACCAGGATTTCTCTGCACTTCTCAGCGTCCTTTCCGTCTCTGCGTTTTGAAAAGTTTTGCCAAAAAGCTTGTGCTCGAATGCTTTTGTAGAATACGACAGCAAATGACTTTACAAATTGAGTACATCATCGCGCGAGGAATTGCTTGCTGGAAAAAATTGAAAGCTCCGAAAAGACCCTGAACGAGAATTTCATCACGTCTCATGAAGTAGCCGTGGCACGTCCGACTAACGAGTCCATTGTCATCGAGGAGGCAACCAGTGACGAATTGGGCGGGATCGCAAAACTCATTTCCGTACAACGCGACCGGCAGGTTTCTGAAATACTGCCTCAGCTTCAACAAAAGCTGATTATCAGTCAGCGCGAACCCGCCGAACTTCAAATATTTGCGGCAACGTCTGGCGGGAAAGTCGTGGGATATGGCAAGTGTGAGATTCTCAAAACGAAAGAAATAGACGGTTGCGTCGGCATGCCGCAAGCGTGGTATTTGACCGGATCGATTGTAGCGCCGGAATACCGTCGGCTTGGAATTGGCCGCCGATTGTGTGAAGCGCGACTTGCATGGATTGCCAAAAGGGCGGACGCCGTCTACTATTACACAAACGTTCGCAACAAAGGGTCGATTGCACTTCATAAAGCGTTTGGGTTCGTTGAATTCAGCCAAGATTTTACGCTTCCCGGACATACGTTTCGCCGCGGGAAAGGCGTTCTCTTTCGGGCGGAGTTAGAGCAGGCGGCGTAATGCAGGATAAGCTCAATCGCAATAATGATTTGTGAATTGGCAGACGACCGTTTTGGTGCATTTTGACTCACTTCCCCAAAACCGTCCGCCGTTCCGCCAGTGCTGCGGCGATCAAATCACTCACAGCCGGATTTTCCGCCGCTTCAAGAGAGCGGATTTTGATGTGCCGAAGTTTTTTCCCAGTTCCTTCGAGCAATCCTGCGGGGTCGACGAGATTGGCGCCGTGAAAAAATCCAAGATTGACATGTTTCTTGTAGGGCAAAATGTAAACGTGCGCCTCGCTCATCTTTTTTTCGCCAATGCCATAAGACGCAGCGCCTTCGCCAAGCCGCACAACTTCAACCGCTTCGGGAAAGCCCGCCAAGACGACTTCCCTCAGCCGTCGCGAAATCTGTTCGACAACAGGAGCCGCATCAGCATCGATTTCATTCATTAAATCTTCAAACGAGCCAAGCCTTGCCTTCGATTGAATGTTTTCCGGCATGTCATCTCCTCCTTTGATTCCAGGCTAATTTTCCGTGATTTCTTTCTTTGCCAGGACTTTGTGATGACGAAACTTCAATGTCCCGTTTTCTAATTTAACCCAAGTCGTGACTTTCGTTTGAAAAGGGACGAGGAGTGCAAAGCTTGCTTTGCCTTCCACCCCCTTTTCAAAAAATTCACAGCAAAATCAGGATGTTTTAAACAAAAAAACGACGACGGAATCGCAAGGCAAGCCTTGCACTCCATTTTCTAACTTTAGGTCACAACTTGGGTTAATTTACGCTCGACTTCAAACAACGCCGAGAGGTTTGCGTAACTTGCCCCTGACTTTGAAACAGGCGCCGAAGGGCAATAATAATAAAACGCAATCACGACAGGGCAAGTCATAGAAAATAACCAAATCCGCTATTTCCCAATTGAACTTCCTTTAACGAACAAGCAACATTTCTATGAGCCTCAAATTTAATTTTTTCAATCTTCTCATCTTGTTTGGCACGTTTCAAGGCATTCTGTTGGCGGCGCTTATCAACATCACGCGGCGGTCAAAGGCCAACGGCTTGCTCTCGCTTTTGCTGCTGGCCTTTTCCTTGAACACCTTAAAAATGATGCTTTTCGATCTTGGCTTGTTCGAAAGGCTCCCCGCCTTACATTTCTACCCGTTTTTTTTCTTTCTGATCGGCCCGGCCTTTTACTTTTATGCCAAAACATTGATAGGATTGCAAACCGAACGAACCGCGCTGCTCATCCACTTCACGCCGTTTTTGCTGAACTTTCTCTACTACGCGATCTGCTTCGCTGTCCAGTCTGAAGCGGTTTTTGCTTTTCACAATAATCATTACAGACCCCTGGAAGAATTCTTCAGCCTGATTTCGGTCGGCGCTTACACCTCCCTTACGCTCAAACTGCTGGCAAAGTATAAAATCTGGCGACGCAATTTTTTCTCGGACGACAAGACCGAAGCTCTAACCTGGCTGCGCAACCTCGCCGTCGCTCTTTGCATCGGATGGCTGCTCTGGGCGGCGTTCTATGCGCTGGATGTTTCAATCCGCTATTTCGAATCCTTCAACGGCTCTTCGGCTTACTACCCGATTTATCTCTACATGTCCGTCGTGATTTATTGGATCGGCTATTCCGGTTATGTCAAGCGGGAATTCCGCCCGACGCCAGTCATGCCGACTTCCGAAAAACAGGCGCGCGCATTATCGCCGGAAGAAAGAAAGCAACTGGAGGCGCTCGTCAAAATCGTCGAGCGTGATGAATTGTACAAACAGCCTGCGCTCAAACTTGATGATCTTGCCGGGCGAGCGGGGATCAATACCAAACAAATATCTTTTCTCCTCAATCAAGGCTTAAAGAAAAATTTTCACGATTTTATTAATGAAATGCGCATCGAAGCGTTCAAGGCCAAACTGCGTGATCCGGATAACAACAATTTCACTATTCAAAGCCTCGCCGAAGAGTCCGGCTTTCGCTCGCGCTCGACCTACCACGACCTGTTTCAGAAATACGTCAACATGACGCCGAAGGAATACAAGGACGGCGAGCAAAACTGATTTTACGGATCAACTCTCCAAATCAATGTCCGAACGGACGATTTCGGACGTCAACCGCGGAAACTTCCCGCCCAAATCCAGGTCTGTTCTTCCACACAAGTTCACTCGACCTGTTTATTTTCCGAAGGAGACTTTTGATGGAGAACCGATCCCGCAGTCTAAACGTACTCGTCGCAGCGCTTTTGTTTACTCTGAACGCTGCACCTCTTCTCGCACAGCAAACCACGACAGTGCATCTCAAAAAGGGCCAGTTAATCAGCCTGATCACTTCAATCACCAAAAGCGGTCCGGAAGCCGAACAATTGCGCGGACAATATTTTCAAAAAATGTTTCCGATTGCCGCCGGTCTCGGCTTTAAAGAGGAAGGCAGTTTTGTCATTGAAAAATTCCGCACCGGTGACTACAAGCCTTACCCGGCCATGAGCTTTTTCTCTTGGCCAAACCGGGAAGCGCATAAAAAATTCGAAAACCATCCGGAATGGCCGCAACTACAGAAAATGCGCGCTTCAATCTGGGACGAATTGCGCGTCTGCCAAGCGCTCGTGGAGCAAGACATAACGTTGATTTTTGAACAAGGCAGAACCTACAACGTCTCGTTTTTGTGGCTGAACAAGAACAATCCCGGCGATTTCAAGAAATACCGCGACAGCATGAAACAAACGGTCTCTGAACTCGGCGGCGAATATTTCCTGCAATTGCCCGGCGTTTCCTACCACTCCTTTCTCGAGCCTTCGCCGCCGCCTGACATTATCCTCATCACCGAATGGCCGAATCCAGAAGCGCATCAGAAATATTTGCAAAGCGAAGCCTTCAAAAAGAACGTGCATTATTTTCAATCCGGCGTTGCAAAGTTCAATTCGTTCAGCACGACGTTTCATTTTCCGGAACCCCAATAGACAGGCGTCCCCATGAAAAAAGTTTTCCTTGTTTCGCTAGTCATTGCTCTTGCGGCAACCTCTTTTGCGCAGGAAAAACAATTTTGGCACGGCTTTCCCGTCAATTTGAAACATCTTGAAACGCGCGTCGATTCATTTCAAATGTTCATCGACGGCAAGAAGGTCGGCAGTTGGCGCTGGGAGGTTGAAAAAGGCAGGGACGAAATCGTGTTCAAGGACGTTTCCATTCTCGACGGTCAGATACGCGAGGACGCCGTCATGGAAGTCGATTCTAAAACCCTCAGCCGCTACACTTTCGACATCGTTATGGCGAGCCAATCGCAGGGCTGGAAACTGTCGAACAACATTTCCTGGCAAGCGGGCCATGCCAAGGGCAAGATCGTTCGCGAAGACGGCAAGGGCGGATCAAAAGTTTTTGAGATTGACAGCCTTTACGCTGAAACGACGCCGCGCGAAATTTTTGTCGGAATGCTGCCCTCGCTGGAGCTAAACCCCGGACGCAAGCAGCCGATGAAAATATTCAGCGCCCTGTCCGGCCAGATTTGGGAGGTGCGATTTGAAGTTCGAAAATCGGAGCGCGTTAAAGTCGCGGCGGGCGAGTTCGAGACGACGCCGGTTGCATTGCTGAAGAATGGCGCGCAAGGCGTGTCCAACATTTTTTACGTCTCGCAAACAACGCCCCGACGCATCGTCAAAATCGACGTGCTCGAGCAAAATATGACGATTGAGTTGGTCAGGCTTTAGTGTTTGTTAAGTCATTTTCCGCCGTACTCGACAAAAGTATTCGAGCACAAGCTTTTTGGCAAGACTTTACAAAACGCAAAGGACGCTGAGTAACGCCGAAAAAAACCAATTTGAGAATTCGGGGCGATCAGAACCAAGCGACCAAAAAACCATGAGCAGGGTTTTCAACTCTTGTCTTAAAAACTCCGCGAAGCTCTCCGAACTTAGCGTCTCTGCGTTAAGTCACAAAATTGAATAGCTCCCTGATTTGAGGAAATAATGAACAATTTTATCCGTGTTCTCGCTGTCATCATCGTTTTGTCGTCCGCTTTCTCGTTTAAAATTAACGCTCAACAAGAGGCGAAAGAAGTCTTCGTCTGCCCGCCGTGCAATGTCGATTGCCACGACGACGAATACGATGCGCCGGGAACGTGTCGCATTTGCGGTATGAACCTGATCGCAAAAAAAGCGACGCCGAAAGTTGAGAAGCGCCGCGCCGTGGACACGACGGACGTGTGGATCGAATCCGACGACGTGCGCCTGCGCGCCAGTTTCTATCTTCCGAAAAATCGGGTTGGAAAATTGCCCGCCGTCGTCATCGTTCACGGCTCGGCCCCAAGCACAAGGCACGAGGTCAGTTTTTTTACGGGGCTCTGCCTCGACTTCGGCATGGCGGTTTTGGCCTACGACAAAAGAGGCGTCGGCGAATCGACCGGCACGTTCAGGCGGTTCTCCGTTCAAAAAAGTGAAGCCATCTTTGACGAATTGGCGAACGACGCGCGGGCGGTGCTGAACTGGTTGAAAAAGCAAAGCGAGGTCGATCCGGCGCGCATCGGTTTTTTGGGCGGCAGTCAAGCGGGGTGGATCATGCCGCTTGCGGCTTCGAAAGCCGATGATGCGAGCTTTATTGTTATTTTCGCGGGCACGCCGCTTTCCGCCGGTGAAGAGGCGTATCATGAAAGGCTGCTGCTCGGCAGTGAAACCGGCGGTGAAGTCTCAGTCGCGGAGGCGGATCGTCTGATGGCGAAATACAACGGCCCGAATGGTTTCGATCCCGCCCCAACTTTGCGCTCGGCGACTGCTAAGATGCTGTGGATTTTCGGCACGGAAGACACGGTCATCCCGACCAACGCTTCCATCGCGACAATAAAGCGTTTGATTGAGACGGGTCACGCAAACCATGAAATTCATGTCATCGAGGGCGCTGATCATAACTTCAATAACGTCAAAAGCGGAAAGCCTGTGCGCACCGACGAAATTGTCGGCGCCTGGCTGAAAAAGCACGGCGTCATCTCGTCTTCCGGAGATGCGGAATCGACGATTCCATTTTTTCGATATGAGCCAGATAAAATCAAAATCGGCGCGGTGTATCATTACGAAAAATCAAACATCGACGGGAGTAATCGCGGCAATATTTCGCTCTACGTCGCGGCGCGAGACCGGCTGGAGTCGCTCAAATGGCGTGCAGACGACGCTCAGGCGTCACTGGTGGTTGCTGAAGTGGATTGGGAGACGTTTTCGGTTCGGCGTTTCGAATCCTACAAGATCAATTCCAGCGGTCGGAGATCGTTGGCCGCCACGCTCGACGCGCTGCCGGGCGGGCAAGTTGCGGTAAAAATTGGCGCAAACCCGTCGGATACGCTGACCATCGAACGTTTTCCCTGGCACAGCTATGATTTCGATTTTGCCAGCCTGAATTTTAGTTTTCCTTACCTCATCGACCCGGAAAAATCCTTCGCTGTTGGAATTGCCGATTTCGCTCAACTCGGCGGCAGGCCGCGCTTTGTTAACAAAGGGTCGGTCGAAGTTGTGTTTGCCGGTGAAGAACTGCGTCAGGGGACTTTATGCCGCAAGTACGCAATTGACGGCGCCGGGTTGGAAAATCGCGGCGGCGTGATTTGGGTGAGCAAAAAGGATGGTTATTTTGTGGAGTACCAAATCGATCTGCCGGACGAATTCGGCTACACGAGCGGCAAGTTAGTACTGCAGAAAATCGAAATCGTCGATACGGAAGCATGGCGGAATTTCGTCGAGCATCGCCGGTGGTAAGCGTACCGGTTGAGAACAAACATGATGTCTGATGCGGAGATCAAGTCATTTATGGCTATGTTATTCAACTAATTTAACCCCGGACGACCGTTGTTTTCAATTAGGTGCAAGAGATATGATGAGAAGAAGAATCGCAGGACTGCTGAGCTTGTTCGTGCTGGCGGGCGTCTGTCCGCCGTCGAGCTTGAGTCAAGATGTTGTGGTCTTTGTGTCGGATCGCGACGGAAATAGGGAAATCTATTCGATGCAATCGGATGGTCGGCGGCAGGTAAACCTCTCGCAGCATCGTGGAAAGGATCAGGCTCCAGCGCTTTCGCCGGATCGCAAACAAATCGCCTGGATTAGCGACCGTTCGGGGCAAGTTGCCATATGGCGAATGGCCGTTAATGGTTCAGCAAAGAAGTTGGTTCGCGAGACGCCGGATGCGGATTTTGGCCTGGCATGGTCTCCGGATGGACGCGAACTGGCGGTCACTTTGCAGTCAGGTGATAACGGAACTCATGATATTGCTGTCCTGGAAATCGATAGCGGGCGCTTGCGCCGTCTGACTGACACTCCGTCGGTGGAAGAAATTACCCCAGCTTGGAACAAAGACGGCGACGAACTCTTCTACATTGCCGGTTCCGGATCGGCGACGTCTCTCATGCGGCGCCACTTGAAAACCGGAGATCGGTCGGTAGTTGTGAGCGGGCTGCCTCGTGCGGGATTTCCCGTAGTGTCTCCGAACGGCACAGAGATCCTCGTCAGATCTCGGACTGATCAGTTCGATGTGCTTCGGATCAAATTAGAAACTGGAACAATCGAGAATCTGACTGAACACAATGCGAACGATTGGGGCGGGGTCTGGTCTCCTGACGGCGGCAGCATTTTCTTTGCGTCGGATCGAGACGGCGATATGGAGATTTACGCTCTCGATCTGGTTAGCCGACGACTTAAACAACTGACGAAGAACGAGAACCGTGACTGGACGCCAAGCCTATAACAGCGTGACATTTAATATCCAGCACAGACTGGTTTATCAGATCATACGGGACAAAAAGACCGTAATCAGAATAATTCATGAGTCTCATTTTCGACAAGAATCCAGGCGAATCCGGGTTTCCTTGTCAACACCGCGGCGGTTTTTTCTAATCTCACGGTCAACTTTTTCAAAAACCGGATCATCTTCGAACATGCCCGCAATCGATTGCCACGGGTTTTCAGCGGGAAGTGCGTCGTCTTCGATCTGAATTCTGACAATTTTGGCTTCTTTCAGATGCTCGGCAATCGCCGTGCGAATTTTGTTCAAAGCTTCTTCTTCCGTTTTGCCCTGGCTTCGACAACCAGGCAGCATTGGCACGGAAGCGGCAAATCCGCCGTTTTGCCGCGAACGGCGCACAACAATCGAGTACATAACCTGCCTTCAATTTCATTCGTTCGGTAAACTCCTTGAGTAAGCTAAAGTCAGGATGCTTAAAAAACAATTTGTGATCGCTACTTTTTTTTTCTTTGGCATTTTGTCGATTAGCGGTTTCTCCACTATTTGGGCGCAAGCCAAAGCGCCCTGGCGTACGCTCACGGTTGAACAATGGCGCGATGATTTGCAAGCGCTCGCCGATTCGATGCGGCAGGTGCATCGCGATCTCGATGCGTTGATTTCGCCGCAAAAACTGAGCGCCGCTGTGCAAAAATTTGACGCTTCCATGCCCGATTTATCGCCAGAGGAGCGTCTGGCCGAATTGATGAAATTGACCGTCCTACTCAAAGACGGGCATTCGGGTATGAGCGCAACGCAGCAGAACGCTGACGTTCATTTCTTTCCGATTTTCGGCGAGTATTTCAGTGACGGCTTTTTTATCCGCGCCGCCAAACCGCCTTTCGAAAAAGCTATCGGCGCGAGGCTGATCAAAGTTCACGACACACAGGTCGACTCCGTGCTTTTCGCGCTCCATCCGCTGATGAGCGCAGAAAATGATTTTTTCAAAAAAGTGCGTTTTGGCCGTCATTTGCCCATCGCGGAACTGCTGCTAGCGGAAAAGATTATCCCAAGAATCGGCGCGACGAATTTTGTTTTTGAAGAAGATAACGGCGAGCAATTTACGCTCAATATTTCGCCAATTCCCTACGCCGAGCACGAAACCTGGCGAAGCAGCGAGGAAGTGCGTGAACGCCTTAATGTTCCGTGGGGCGCGAACGATTTGAAAGACCGCAAAAAAAAGTACTACGGCTTCAATTATCTCGCCGACAGCAAAACGCTGTTCGTTTATATGGACGTGATGCGCGATCAACCGGACGGCGAAACTTCGGTCGAATTCGCGAGACGGTTGAAGCGCTTTGTCGACGCCAATGAATTTGACCGTTTTGTACTCGATTTGCGCTCGAACGGCGGCGGCAGCGCCAACATCGCCGTCCCTTTGGTGGAATTGATCAGCCGCCACCAAAAAATCAACCGCAAAGATCGCTTGTTCACGATCATCAGCGCCAAAACCTACTCTGCCGCTATGTTGGCTTGCGGCATGTTGGAGAATCGCAGCAAGACGATATTTGTCGGCGAACCTTCCGGCCAAGGCGTCAACTTGTTCGGCGACGCGCGAATCGTAACTCTGCCGAACTCAAAACTGAAGGTTCATATTTCCGAACGCTGGTGGCAGTGCAGTATCGACGAAGACGCGCGACGCTGGATCGAACCGGATCTGCCGGTTGAACTTGCGTATAAGGATTTTCTTGAAGGTCACGACCCGGCGCTTGAGGCGATTTTACGCATTCAATCGCAAGCCGCGAACGCCGCTTTGCCAATCACGGAAGCGCGGAAATACGTCGGACGCTATCGCTTCAGCCCGTACCAAACTCTCGAATTACAACAGAACGGCGGCCGGCTTTCTTTTACCGTCACCGACCATATTGACGGCCCAAATTGGTTGGGAAATTTCAAATCTGATCTCTATCCGCTCAACGAAAAAGTGTTTGCGACGGACATTTCCGGCGTGACGATGACAAGAGCGAAACTTGAGAACGGCCGGATCGAAGCGCTTGTCTTCGACTGGCGAGGCGTAGAGAAAAAATTTCCCCGTCTCCCGGACAAATACACACATCCCCTCGCAATCATCGACGGCGGCAACATTAGCGGCGGCGAAATCGGCCCTTTATTACTCTTTGGCCCTTCGGAGCCGATCCGGGCAATCGAATCACAAAGACTCGAAGCGGCGCTTAAATTTTTGACGGATAACAAGGCCAATTTAAACAAAAAAATGCTGCTGGAACACCGCATGAACATCGCAGGGTATCGCTATCTGCGCTCCGGCGAGTACGAATCGGCAATTCGCGTTTTTCAAGCGAACGTCGCGTTGTTCCCAAAGTCCTGGAACGTCTACGACAGTCTGGCGGAAGCCTACATGGTCAGCGACGACAAGCAACGGGCGATTGATTTTTACCGAAAGTCTTTGGCGCTCAATCCGGACAATGGTGGTGCGAAACGATTCTTGAAAAAGCTGGGAGTGGATTAGAAATTCAACGCAAGAAAACAGTTAAGAAAAGGCAGGGAGGGTGAAGCAGTTTTGACTACGGCAGCCAATTGACGATTTTTAACCCCGGAACCTGTTTAAAATGGCGCAGATTTCGAGTAACAAGCGTTGCATGATTTGCCAAAGCGATACTGGCGATAATCAAATCCGCTCGTCCAATTTTTCTCATCTTTTTGTTCTTGCGCAAACGATCAAAGTGAGAAGCCGCCGCTTCGTCGAACGGGATTATGATGATTTGAGAGAGCAATTCTTGCGTGCGCCGAAGCAAAGCCTGCGCTCGAAGCAGTTCATCGCTTGTCGAAGCTTTCAGAAGAAAATCAAACCTGCCTCGAAGAAGTTCAATCTGCGTAACGATGGTTATACATGCGTCAGGATCGTCAAGTTGTTCCATCGCCCTAACCACGCGGGGCCGCCCGGCATGCAGGTGTGTGAGAATATCGGTATCGATAAGATGCATCAAGAAACGACTTGAGAATCGGATTCTGGCCGTTCGCGTTCAAGATAGATCGCATCGCGAAGTGCTGCCAGAGTCGCGTCATCAGCCAGCGCTCCGGCCTGGTTCATCAGCAAATCGCGGCCTGTGTAATTTCGCAGCCACTCGTCGATCGCGTTTTTTAGAAACCGCCAATGTTGATCGATTCGCCGGCCAGGGATTCTCCCTTTAAGAGCTTGCTCTCTAATAAGCTCTTTAGAGATTCGAAGGTAATCCGCCGCTTCTTCCAGCGTTAGAACATCAGAATGAGGGGATGTGGCGTTCATGATCAGTAAGCGCCTTTAAATCAGTTCACAAAAATCTGTATAAAACAAAAAATTCAATGCTGGCTATAATTTACAGATTGCGGTTTGTCAATGCAAACCGTTTCTGTTCGTGATGAATATTTCAGATCCGATGAGCTAAGCGCTTAAGAGAGATGGCAGCGCATGCATCGAGCTCATGTCCGAAAACCCGTTTTCGGACATACGTTTGCGAATCTTTCTTTCAATTGTGCGGTCTCAATCGCCGACACGTGTCAAGTCCGTAAAATTCTCAACCAACAAATGGAGAATGTGATGAAAAAAACTCTTTTGCTGACATGTTTCGGTTTTCTGGCTATGAGCACGGCGTTGCAAGCCCAGCCGGACGCGCCTCACCGACCGCTCGATCCTGAGCCGGATTATCAATCGCAAAGCGCCGCTATGGCGGATCAAGGTCAGACTGACAATTTGCAGTTTGATGAAGAATTCACCGGAATCGCCCAGGAAACGGGAAGTTTTTTCCTGAATCTTTTTTCGGGCGCGAAACAGGCTGCCGAAGCGGCCTGGTCGGCGTTTTATCGCACGGCGTTTGTCGGCGAGGTGCAACACACCAAACCTGACGCGCCGGGGGCCGCCGGAGGACAATCCATCGGATCCAATCCGGGCGCGCCGCCGCCGAATAATTAATCGAATCGCTTGTTTCTGATCTATCGCACGCCGGACGCTTGCAAACGCCCGGCGTGCGGATTTTGATCGACAATGCAACATTCCCGTTTTTGAGCCAGACTAATAAACAAACTGATCTATCCGATATTCCGCACGTCAATTGTCACATTTGAAATCATTTGTTGAAAGAGCGCTTTTTCGACATTTTTAGTTCGGCTGCAAGACGTCTTTTGCGCCTGATGAGGTTTTGCCTTTCATTAGCCCCGGGTTTCAAGCCGGGGTTTTGGTAAAATCACACTTTTCTTCTCCCCGCCGCGCTCTAACCCTTACCCATAAGTCTGGGCAAGTGTATAGCTCCAAAGGAGCGGAATGGAATAGCGAAGGGCGAAGCCCTGGAAATCCGAGGCAATTTTGTTTTCACAAAGCCCTGAAAGGGCGAAATAAATCGCCGTCCTGGCTTCGACGCTGCATTATGCCGCCCTTTCAGGGCTTTGAAGAAGGCGCGGCCGTTCGAGCACTTTCATTATACGAGGGCTTTTTTCAAACCGCCCAGCCCAACTTATGGGTAAGGGTTAGGCCGCGCTAGCGTGGCGGGGAGAAGGGGAAGGACGCTCTTGCCGCCGCCCTGAAGGATACTGTTGGCGAATTCAAAATTCACAGGGGAAGGTAGATGATGCGAGGAGATTTTTATTAGCTGCGCGCTTCAGCGCGTAGGAATGAGCGCAAATTCATCCCCTCTTCCTGGGGCTGTCCAAAAACATTGATTTCCACGTCATTCCCGCGTAGACGGGAATCTCTAAGTCGTTGTTTTTAAAAGATTCCCGCCTGCGCGGGAATGACGTAAAACGGGCGTTTTTCATGTTTTTGGACAGCCCCAGGAAAAGAAGAGCGCCTGACCAAGTCCACGCGCTGAAGCGCGCGGCTAATGAGAGAAAGAGATTGTTTCCATCTCCAATTCTTGTTCTTGTGTGCGGAATCTCGGTTGTATTTGAAGAATTAAACGAAAAAAAGAATGGAGCAAGTCGATGAAAAAACCAACGCAGTTGCACGATCTCAGACCCATGCTGATGTGCGATGACGTGCAGAAATCGATCAAATTCTACCGTGACTTGTTAGGCTTTGAAGTCGTTGATCGCATGGACGACGTCGGCAAGAGCGGTTGGGCGGCGCTGAAAAACGGCAACGCCCGACTCATGCTCGCCAGCCCGACCTATTCCAGGAAAACCGACGGCAAATACCCGCAGGCGGTTTATTATTTCTATCCGGAAAACGTTAGCGCGCTCCATGCTTCCGTCGTTGAAAAGGGCTGGCAAGCCAGTGAGTTATCGGTCAGGTTTTATGGTATGAAGGAATTTGAAATCATCGATCCCGACGGGCACATTCTGCTTTTTGGTCAGGAGCCGCCGCCCCAAAAATCGTCATGAGTTACGTCTACGTCTGGAAATATCGCGTCAAGTCGGGGTCGCGGGAAGCGTTTGAAAAGGCTTATGGCCCGGAAGGCGATTGGGTGCGTTTGT
>CAXHAT010000060.1:0-39859 GCA_964014485.1 uncultured Deferribacteres bacterium | reverse complement strand
TATGATTTTGTTGCTTACTTGATTCCAGGAATGTTTTTTATACTAATTTTCTTCTGGTTTTCAAATGAAGTTTTTGGCCCGCTTTCGTTTCTTGACTCAAAGGGAATAGCAGCAGGAGCCGTGCTTTTGCTTTTTAGTTTGGCTGGCAGTTATGCGATGGGGCACTTGGCTCAGGGGATCGCCAGTATTTTAGAGAGATCGGGGAGGGTTATTGAAAAAAGATCGGTTCTAAAAGATGCACTGGACAAACCTTATTATTTTTCTCCAAAGTTACTTAAAGAAATTGATCAAGAGAAATTAATAAAACTCGCTAACGAGACATTTGATCTTTCACTTACAATAAACGTTGATGATCAGTCTCAACATGATCGAACTCATAAAGAAATGCGCCGGATGTGTCTCTCTCATAATACAAAAAGGTATTTCAGAACGCACAAATGTGTTCAGTGGGATCTATCGGCTTCATCGAGGTCTCGTTGTGATTGCAATAATTGCTATTGCGACAAGCACAATTCTTTTTGCAAAAGAAGCGTTTGTATTTGCCGTATCGGAGATTCAGTTTAAGGCTACTGATTTTCAAAGCTGGAGCAAAGTACTTAGTATTTTCGGACCTAGCTTACTCATTATGTTGTTTTCTTGGTTGTCCATTGGAAGGCTGAGATACAGAACAGCAAGGTTCGCTGAACATTTCGAAGCTACGGTTTTCAGAGACTTTTTTGTCTGGGCTCGACTTTATAAATTAGATTCTCTACAGGAAAAGGCACAGCAAAAATTGTAAAATTGGTGCTCTTAAGTCATTCCATAATCGGTCAAACAACGCTTATTAACTGTTGTTACGCATTTGCCAATTGTAGATAGGTCTCCGGCTAAATCGAACATTGCAATTGAAAATAGAGCTGTTTGACCTTCAAATCGTTTTTCAAGGTCATTCCTCTTATCATAAGAGGAATGACGCGTAGAGCAAAGCTTTTAGTCAAATGCCATACCATTGGCCAGCTGCGTAACATCAGTTATTAAGATAAGCACCATAGGAAGGAGAACTAACCATGCCCCATCTGTCCGTAAACTTCGCCGGAATCCAATCGCCGAATCCCTTCTGGCTCGCCTCGGGGCCGCCGACGAATTCGGGCTACCAAGTCATGAAAGCCTTCGACGCCGGCTGGGGCGGGGCGGTTTGGAAAACCCTGGGCGTACCCATTGTGAATGTTTCCAGCCGCTACGGCAGCGTCGATTATCGCGACAAGCGCATGGTCGGCTTCACCAATATCGAGCTGATCACCGACCGTCCGCTGAGCGACAATCTCAAAGACATTGAAGAAGTCAAAAAGCATTTTCCGGATCATCCGGTCATCGCCTCGCTCATGGTGCAAAGCCGCGAAGAGTGGAATCAAGTCGTCAAGGACTGCGAAAACGCCGGCTGCGACGGCCTGGAGTTGAATTTCGGCTGTCCGCACGGCATGTGTGAGCGCGGCATGGGATCGGCGGTCGGGCAGGAACCGCGCGTGTTGGAAACGATTACCCAATGGGTTAAAGACGTCGCGACCGTACCGGTTATTGTCAAACTCACGCCCAACATCACCGATATTCGCGAGCCTGCGCGTGCAGCGGCAACCGGCGGCGGCGACGCGATTTCATTGATCAACACCGTGCAGAGTCTTGTCGGCGTCGATCTCGACAATTTCACGCCCTATCCGCTGGTTGACGGTATGAGCACCAACGGCGGCTACTGCGGTCCGGCGGTCAAGCCGATTGCCCTGAACATGATTAAAGAGTGTGCGCAAGATCCGAACGTCGGCCTGCCGATTTCCGGCATCGGCGGGATCGAGAATTGGCGCGACGCCGTTGAGCACTTACTTCTGGGCGCATCGACCGTGCAAGTTTGCACCGCCGCCATGCACTACGGATTCGGCATTATCCGCGAGATGACCTCCGGGTTAGAGCAATACATGCGCGAGAAGAATTTTTCGACGATTGACGATATGGTCGGCAAAGCGCTGCCTAATGTGACAGCGTGGGAGCATTTGAACCTGAATTACAAAATTATCGCCGACATTAACGAAGAAAAATGCATCGAATGCCAACTCTGCTACATTGCCTGTGAGGACGGCGCGCACCAGGCGATTGGCCTGAACGGAATGAACGGTTCCCGCATTCCGCACATCATCGAAGAAAACTGCGTCGGTTGTAACCTCTGCGCCCTCGTGTGCCCGGTTGAAGGCTGCATCAGCATGGTGCGAACGGACCAAAGCACGGAAGTCACGACATGGAAACAACGCGCCGACAACAACGACGTACCGACGGCTTTCGACGACCCCCTGGCGGGCGGAATCGGCCACTGGGTTCCCGACCCGAAAGATGCGTTGAAAATGAATAATTGAATTTTAACGCAGAGTCGCCAAGAGCGCAGAGTGACGCAGAGAAGACTTAGAATCTAAATTTCACAAAAGAGATAGGCAAAAAACTGACGTTCATGACGCAGTTCAACTTTCTCAGCGCTCTCTGCGACTCTGCGTTTAGAAATTACTGCCAAACTCCGCGTTAAAACCTTAAAATGGAGAGACAAAATGAAAAACGAAGTTTTGCAAAAACACAAAGATTACCTGTTCCCCAGCGTTGCGAATTATTACGAGGAGCCGCTCGTCATCGACCGCGGGAACGGCTCGTACGTTTTTGACGCCGACGGCAACAAATATCTCGATTTTTTCGGCGGCATTCTCACCGTCAGCGTCGGACATTGCAATCCAAGAGTCGTTGAAAAAGTCAAGGCGCAGAACGAAAAATTGCAGCACACTTCCACACTTTACCCGAACGAAAACATTGTCACTCTCGCGGAAAAGCTGGCGCAAATCACGCCGGGCAAACTGCAAAAAACGTTTTTCACCAACAGCGGCACCGAAGCAGACGAAACCGCCGTTTTCATGGCGCAGCACTACACCGGTAGTCAGGAAATTATCGTTCTGCGCCACAGCTACAGCGGCCGTTCGTTGACGGCCATGAGTCTCGCGGGTCACGCCTCCTGGCGGCACGGCGGCACGCACATCGCCGGGATCAAGCACGCCGTAAATCCTTACTGCTATCGCTGCCCGTTCGGGCTGACTTACCCCAGTTGCGATCTCAAATGCGCGACGGACATTGAAGAACTCATTTTGACGACCACCTCAGGAAACATTGCCGGATTTCTCGCCGAGCCGATCCAAGGCGTGGGCGGATTCATTACCGCGCCGAAGGAATATTTCGAAGTCGCCGTGCCCATCATCAAAAAATACGGCGGCGTTTTCATCTGCGACGAGGTGCAAACCGGCTTTGGACGCACGGGGCAACGCATGTTCGGCATCGAGCATTGGCAGGTCGAGCCGGACATTATCACCATGGCAAAGGGCATGGCGAACGGCCTGCCCATCGGCGCTACTATTGCGCGAACCGACATCGCCGACAGCTTTACCGGCCTGACGATTTCAACCTTTGGCGGCAACCCGGTTTCCATGGCCGCCGCGCTGGCGACGATTCAGGAAATTGAAGAAGAAAACCTGGCGGAAAACGCGCACATCATGGGCGGCTATCTGCGGCAGGGGCTGGAAGATTTGCAACAAAAATATCCGGCCATTGGCGACGTGCGCGGTATGGGCTTGATGCAAGCGCTCGAATTTGTCGGCGAAAACAAAACCCCCGACGCAACAATTGTCGCGCGACTGATGGAAGAAACCAAAAAAGACGGCGTTTTGATCGGCAAGGGCGGCCTGCACGGCAACGTCGCCCGCATCGCCCCCGCGCTCAACATCTCCAAGAGCGAGGTGGATGATTTTCTGCGAGTTTTGGATGGGGCATTGGAGAGATGCTATACTAAAATGTTCGTTAACAAGGGGACACAAGCCGAAGAATTCTTAGCTTAAAGCGGTTCGTTAAGATTGGATTCAAAATGGCCAAATAAATGACATCACAGCACAAATCCAGAAGCGGTAGCGCAAAAAACGTCTTGCATGAGCCGGTTGCTCCATACTTTGCTTCAGTATACAATACATTGGTCAGTGTCGTCCAAGCATTTGCAATTGGAGGCCTTTTGATTCACGTTAGTCAGCAGCCGGATATTTCCGCTTCCATTATAGCCAAGAGCATAATCACCTTACTGGTAATTGGTTTGATTTGGCATAGATATATCACACATGATCAATATATCTCTTGGCGGCTGGATATGTTTGATACATTAGTACCTTTGGGCTTTGCATGGACACAGTATTGGTTAATCACAAATATAAGAAATGAAGCTGGCTCCACTTTTGACTTTTCTCTATGGCTCACAATTACTACGGTCTGGGGGTTTCTTGCATACCTTAATTCTTTCATTAAACACAAAAAAACAACCGATCAAACAAAGGACGTACTCAGAGAGCATTTCCGTTTAGAAGATGAAGATTTTTCTGTAGACTTTTTGAAAGAACTAAACGAATTTCACGGGATTGTGCTGTTGACAATGGCTGTAACGGCTTTGATATACGGAGCATTATCTATAATTTTATGTTTCTCTCAACTTAATGAGAATATACAAACTATGATAGTTTGTATGTGTGCTGGAAGCTTGTTATTCATCCTCTTTTTCAAATTTGATTTAAGGTGGAAGCTAAACAACAGCACAAGAGAATCGATCAAGAAATATAAGTGGTGATCAGTTTTAGTTTATGGCGAGGCTGTAAAGTTGGAATACATACGCAGAGAAACGAAAAAGAGGTTTTCTTCAGTATATCTTCAATTAATTGGGATCATTCAAGCCCTCTCGCTCGGCTATCTTTTCACAACAATATATGAATCGAAACAATACTTTTGGTCATTAGATATTGACTCCACAATATTTTGGCTAAAGATAGCTTTTGTTACCCATTTAATTATTTTGATCTGGCATGAATATGTTATTGGACTTATTTATTTCAAATGGGTTCTCGGACTTCAAGATTCGATCATTCCTTTCGCTTTTGGGCTAGCTCAATTTGGGGTAATAACCACTCTTACACTTCCAAATTCAAAAATTGGACTTTGGTATTTCTGGGTAGCTTTTCAGTTCACGGTTGGCATATGGGGTTACCTGAATATGTATTCAAAAGCAAGAAGCGAAGCCAATCGTGAATCCGATGAGGAGAACTATAACGCAAAGGTTTTCAAGCGTATCGGTCACTACCCAACAATTACAGTACTTTCTTTAGTGGCTATGTTATTCTCAGTCTTGTTGGCGGTTTGTACAAGGCTTGTGACTGATTCTCCGATACTCTGCCTTGTAGTACTTAATATTTTAATAGTCCTGTTTACAATCCGAGGTTCAAGAGTATGGCGTATTATAACAAAATCAGGTTAGAAATAAGCACTTCCGAATAGTTCCAAATGAAAACTGTGCTATATCATGCCGCAACTATCCGGAAATCCCGGGTAGTTCGAGTGACCTAGCCTGCGGTACAAAAAGACGGAAGAACAAACTTGTAACTAACATTTCTCACTTCAATCTGAGGCTAATTTAAAGCTTTTTAAGCGTAAAATGGAAACTATAACAGAGAGTAACACTCAAGCTCTTTTGAAGCTTTATTATGATGAACCCGCATCTAAAGCATTTACAAATAAAGGCTTAAGGTCTGAAAAACGAAGTGAGAAATGTTAGCTTGTAAGAAATCCTTACAAGTTCGGGGGAACCCGAGCCGATCAGTGAAAATCAAAGAATTCTATAAATTGAAAGAAACGGAGGCGTCCGATGAAATATCCCGAAGTTAAAAACTATGTCGCGGGGGAGTTTGTGCGCAACGGGCAAGCGAACATGGAGGTATTTTGCCCGCTAAACGGCGATCAGCTTTCTACTGTTCCGCTTTCTGGTAAAAACGATCTTGATCTCGCGGTCGAAGCGGCGAAGGAAGCTTTGCCTGACTGGGCGGACACGACCATCAAGGATCGCTCGCAGATTTTTTATCGCTACAAAACGTTACTGGAGCAGAATCTCGAAGAACTGGCGGTGATCGTACATGAAGAAAACGGCAAAACCATGG
Source organism: uncultured Deferribacteres bacterium (assembly GCA_964014485.1). GTDB lineage: Bacteria > Zhuqueibacterota > Zhuqueibacteria > Zhuqueibacterales > Geothermadaptataceae > CAXHAT01. Next base: position 33,842 of record CAXHAT010000060.1, on the reverse strand, counting down.
ACGAATCCATTGCCGAAGTAGCCAAAAGCGTGGAACTGACCGAATTCGCTTGCTCGATGCCGCAGTTGATTCCTGGCGAGATTATGGAAGTGAGCGCGGGCGTGGAGTGCCGGGTGGAGCGCAAACCGGTCGGCGTGGTCGCTTCCATTTGTCCGTTCAATTTCCCGCACATGGTGCCGCACTGGACGATTCCCAACGCTCTGGTGCTCGGCAATTGCGTCATTCTCAAGCCGTCGGAAAAAGTGCCGATTAGTTCGATGCGCATCGCGGAAATGCTCACTGAAGCGGGTTTGCCGAAAGGCGTTTTCAGTGTGGTTAACGGCGCGCAGGAAATCGTCGAGGGGATTTGCGATCATCCGGGCATCAACGCGGTTTCGTTCGTCGGCTCGACGAAGGTAGCGAAAATCGTTTACAAGCGTGCGTGCTCAAATCTCAAACGATGCGTCGCGCTGGGCGGGGCGAAAAATCACTTGATCGTGCTGCCGGACGCGCACGTGGAAATGGCCGCGAGCAACATCGCCGCCTCAATGTCTGGCTGCGCCGGGCAGCGCTGCATGGCGTCGTCGGCGATGGTGGGCGTCGGCGATGTGGAAGCGGTGATCGCCAAATTGTGCGAGGAAGCGCGCGAAATCGTACCCGGTAAAAGTCTTGGTTCGGTGATTTCCAAAGAGGCGAAGGAGCGCATCGAACGCTACATTACCGAAGCGGAAAACGCCGGCGCTAAAGTGTTGGTCGACGGTCGCAACGCCGTCGTCGAAGGTCATGAGGACGGCTACTACGTTGGCCCGACGGTGATCGATTACGTCACGCCTGACATGCCCATTGCCAAAGAAGAAGTTTTCGGTCCCGTGCTTTCAATCATGCGCGCAAAAGACCTTGACGAAGCGATGACGATTGAAAACAGCTCGAATTACGGCAACGCCGCCGGGGTCTACACCCAAAGCGGCGGCTTGGCGCGTCAGGTCGCCGAACGCGCCAGCGCCGGGATGATCGGCGTGAATATCGGCGTGCCCGTGCCGCGCGAACCGTTCTCGTTCGGCGGCTGGAACGAGTCGAAATTCGGCGTGTGCGACATCACCGGCAAAAGCTCCATCGAATTTTTTACCCAACTCAAGAAAACCTCCACCAAATGGAACCCCGAAGCACGGATTAATTGGATGAGTTAGTTTGGCTAGAGTCAAAATATGACAGAAAAATGATTGGCAGAAAAACAGTTTTTCTTTCAATTGAAAAGGGCGAAGCCTGAGTTCAATTTTTGTGTCAACCATCTTTCTGGCATTGAAAAATCCGACATTTACCCCCTGCTCTTGGAAACTGATTGCAATGAACAACGAAATTCAAAACGTTCGAGAGAGTCTGTCCGATTCGCCGTTGTATAGCGAGGATTTGGCGCCAGTGCCGCAAGAAGGACGAACCTGGAATATGTGGAATCTGGCGGCGATTTGGGTGGGGATGGCGGTGTGCATTCCAACATACCTGCTCGCATCATACATGATCAAATCCGGATTGAGCTGGCAGGCCGCGCTGATCATCATTGGCCTGGCCAATTTGATCATAACCGTGCCGATGGTGCTGAACGGGCACGCCGGCGTGAAGTACGGTGTCCCTTTTCCGGTGCTTGGGCGCGCGTCGTTTGGCGTGACGGGCATTCACATCGCGTCGGTTTTGCGCGCGCTGGTGGCGTGCGGCTGGTTCGGCGTGCAAACCTGGATCGGCGGACTGGCGTTTTATGCGATTTGGAACGCAATCACCGGCAGCCCTGGTTCGCTCGGATTGGACGTTGGAAAATTCGTTGGCTTTGGGCTGTTCTGGCTGGTCAACATCTACTTTATCTGGAAGGGCACGGAGAGCATCAAGTGGCTGGAAAACTTCGCCGCGCCCATTCTGCTGTTGATCGGCGTCCTGCTCATTATTTGGGGCGGGAATCGCGCGGGCGGATTTGGCGTGGTGCTTGAAAACGGCAAGCAGCTTTACACGCCGACCGCGACTTTGGAAACTGACTCGTCGCTGCTCACACTGCGCTTGAGTCCCCTGAAAAATGTCCAGGGCGAGCTCAAAGCAACGGAGTTTCGCGTCACCGATCCCTCTGTGACGGACGGCTCGGCGATTATCGATTGGCGAGCATTGAGTCAAAGCGAAACAACCGTCGATTTGAGCCAATTCGCTTTTGATCACGGCGCGGTTGCGGCCGGAGAGAAGACGGTCGGAGTGCAATTCCGTCGCGTTTCCGGGGACGAAATTCTGGAATCGAGCGCAATCTCCGTTTCTCCGCCTGGCGATGCGGCGCAGCAAAATCCGCTGTGGGGTTACATTCTCTGGCTCACGGCCATGGTCGGTTTTTGGGCGACGATGTCGCTCAGCATTGCGGATATTACGCGCTACGCACACACACAAAAAGAACAGGTTGTCGGGCAATTTCTCGGCCTGCCGGGCACGATGGTGCTCTATTCATTTGTCGGCATATTTGTCACCTTCGCCGCGCTGGTCAATTTTGACGATGTGCTGATCGCCGAAGATGCGCCGTGGGACCCGGTTTCACTGCTTGCCAAGTTTGAGAGCCCGACCGTTGTCATCGTCTCGCAGATTTTCATGCTGATCGCGACCTTGAGTACAAACATCGCAGCGAACGTGATTGCGCCGGCGAACGCCTTTGCTAATATTTTTCCGAAAAAAATGGGCTTCAAAGAAGGCGGCTTGCTCACCGGAATCATTGGCATTCTTATCTGCCCGTGGTGGCTGCTCGACGAAATCAGCAATATTTTGATTTTCGTGAGCGGATTGCTGGGACCTGTTTTGGGAATTTTGCTCTGCGATTATTTTGTCATCCGCAAAAAACGACTGAATCTCTCAGCGCTCTATGATCCGGACGGCGAATACGCCTATGGCGCCGGCTTCAATCCGGCGGCGATGATGGCGATGTTTGCCGGGATTGCTCTGGCACTGGTTGGATACTGGGTTCCGGCGCTGAGTTTTCTGTATAATTTATCCTGGTTCACGGGATTCTTGATCGCGTTTGTGCTGTACTATATTCTTTTCAAACAGCAAACGGCCAAGTTGGCAGTGAGGTGAACCTAACGCCCCGACGCTCCGTTTTACGAGCTACGCAGCAACGGGAAGAGCAGGCGTTTTGATGGAAGTGATTGGAATGGTCTCGGAAAGGGAAGGCGTGTAGCTTGAAACTTTGAGGATTTGGTTTACAGGCGGCGACGTGATGATTTCGACAACGTCTTCCCACCAATCTTCTTCGATCTCTTTGAAGCCGGTGAGGGGAAAATTCCGCGGGCCGAGACTTGTAAGTTGCGCGAGTACGGAAAAATCCATGAGCGTTAAGCCAATCGCTCTTTTTTCTTTTCGATTGAAGCGGAGTAAAATATTGTCGTTCAATTCAACCGCAGCGGTCGCTTTTTCCCCGGGAGAAAAGGCGACGTAGAGAATATCGGCCTCCTGATCGTATGAATATGTTGGACTTTTTTTCATGGCGTTCTCTTAGCGTCTTTTCATATGTTTCAAAAATGCCGTGGCAATATAATTATTCGGGACAGTCTGACCTTGCTTGTTAAGTTCAAAACCAAAAAGCACAATTGCGACAATATGATTAAAACCCGGCGGCAAATCCTGAAACCAAAAAGAGTAACGATATTTGCGAGGATTCAGCGGTTCTTGTTTTCGCGAGCCCTTTTTAATCGTCGTTTTCAAATGTTCTTCGAAATCGAGCATTTCAGGATGGTTGGTTGATTCGGTGATGTGCAGCCAACGTTCTTCCGTTAAATAAATCTGATTCCGAGAACGATCCCGAACTGTCCAACGTTTTCCCAAGCCGCCTATCCTGTTTATTTTTCTAAAAAACTACAAAAGCAACAAGTTGAATGCAAATAGATTTTGGCCCCGCAATTGTCCGAAGCCTTCCCAGTAGGAATATTCTGGTTTTCGTGAGCGGATTTACTGGGCCGGTTTGGAGGATTTTGCTGTGCGACTATTTTGTATTCCGCAAAAACGGCTGAATCTTTCTGCGCTTTATGATCCGGACGGCGAATACGCCTGTCGCGCCGGTTTCAATCCGGCGGCAATGATCGCACTATTTGCCGGGATTGCTTTGGCGCTGGTCGGATACTGGGTTCCGGCGTTATCAAGCCGCTGAATGAACTGTTAGTTAAGATGAGCTAAGAGTAGATTTAAAATTAAACATAACGTTTTTCGGTTATGATTACCAATTTCGCCTTAAGGTTATTTTTTTAATCTGCATTTTATAGATATGCCATGTATGTATAACCAAAATGAGTTCTTTAAAAGAATCTAAATGGAGGTTTTGCATCAATGGCTCAATTATCTAGTCTGGCTGAATACTACATTACAGATAAAAATCTTAAGCTTTTTCTTGATTACTGGCTAAGTCGCACGAATAGTTTTTCAGGCGAAAAGTCGGTAGAATCAATACTAGAAATGCTTAATAGAAACTCTATTCAAATGAAACGCAATGATCTAATACAAGTTTTGAAGCTTTTGGAACGATTCAGTTTAGGCAAATTTACTGTTGGCAGGCGTAACAAACAATCTCGCTTCGAATGGAAGGAATCGTTGCCCGCAATTAAACAAGTGCTAAATAAGCATATATCAATTGAAGCTATAAGCAAGGACGATGCAGAGTCACCAAAATCATCAAGGAGCTTGAAGCACACCTTCCAATTAAGGCAAGACTATTCCGTAGATGTCGAATTTCCGGTCGATTTGACCAAAGAGGAGGCTAACCGATTTTCAAGGTTTGTCGAAACAATTCCTTTTTTGTCATAAAAGCTTTAGAGTAGCATCCATTGCTGCTTTTATAGTTAATTTCAACTAATGATCTGCAACAACGGGAAGAAAAAATGAAAATAAAATCCAAAGATCTTTTCCATGGCGCAGTTTTAACTCAAATAGTCGAACATCCGTCTTTCACGGCTCTTAATAAAGTTAACTCAAAACATGGACACTATCAGATTAATGCCGATCGAAGGCTCCTTCTGAAACGTAGTAGCCGCCTTCAGAACAACTATTGGCACTTCACGTTTAACTCTGACGATATCGACACTCTTGTAGACGATATTAATAGCAATCAAGAGTGTTTTCTTTGCTTAATTTGTGGAAAAGAAACTATATGTTTATTAACAATAGATGAGTTCGAACAACTTCTGGATGTCTCGAAAAACTCACAGCAGTGGATTAAATTAGAGGTGCCAGAAGGAAAAAGTATACGAGTGAAAAGTGTACTATGTGCCTTAAATAAAAAAATTCCTCATAGTCGATTCCCAGACCATTTGTTCTGATCGTGATCGTAAGGTTGCTCTAATAATCGCATCAACTGGACACTGAGTAGCGGAGCGCTGATTTACAGCTTGGGAGCGTTGGTGACCTACAGTTGTCGATGGAAAGTTCAGCGCTTCGAATATTCGGCACGCAGTTATGCTAACCGGTATTTCCAAAAATCAGGTGAAACATTATGTCCATTCTCATCAAAAACGGGCGCGTCGTTACGGCGACGGATGATTATGTCGGGGATATTTTTATTGAAGGCGAAACGGTTTCCGCTATTGGAAAAAATCTTGCCGTCGAGGCGAATCAAACCATCGATGCGAGCGGGAAAGTGGTTTTTCCTGGCGGAGTCGATCCGCACGTGCATCTCGATCTGCCGTTCATGGGCACGTTTTCGAGCGACAATTACGAGACCGGCACGCGCGCGGCTCTGCATGGCGGCACGACGACGGTGATCGATTTCGCCATCCAGACGCAGGGCAAATCGATGTTCGAAGCGCTGGACGCGTGGCGGGAAAAATCGGACAAAAATGCTTTCGGGGACTACTCCTTCCACTTGGCGGTGACGGATTTTAACCAGGACACGCGCAAGGAAGTCAAGAAGCTGATCGACGAGGAAGGGATCACTTCCTTCAAAACTTTCATGGCCTACAAAGGCGCGCTCATGGTCGACGACGGCCAGATGGTCGGCCTGATGCACGAGGTGCGCGAGCGCGGCGGATTGGTGACCGTGCACGCGACCAACGGCGACATGATCGATCATCTCATTGCCAAGCACCAAAGCGAGGGCAAGCTGTCGCCGCTTTATCATTATCTGTCCCAGCCGGAAATTACCGAGGCGGAAGCGTCCGGGCGATTTATCGATATGGCGCTTTACACCGACGTTCCCGCCTATATTGTTCATTTAACCTGTGAAGGCGCCCTCAACCAGGTGCGCGACGCGACGCGACGGAATCAGAAAGTTTTTGTTGAGACCTGCATTCAATACCTGCTGCTCGACGCATCCTTGTACGAAAGCGACGGCTTCGAAGGCTCGAAATGGGTCATGAGTCCGCCGCTGCGGCAGAAGAAAGATCAGAAAACCTTGTGGGCGGGATTGAATCAAGGCTTGGTCAACGTCGTCGGCACGGATCATTGTCCGTTTTTCATGGAGCAAAAGCGCATGGGCGAGCACGATTTCGCTAAAATCCCCAACGGCCATCCGGCGATTGAACATCGGCTGGAATTATTGTACTCCGAGGGCGTGCGCAAGGGACGGATTAGCTGGAACAAGTTCGTCGAAGTCGGGGCGACCAACGCCGCCAAGATTTTCGGCATGTTCCCGAAAAAGGGAACAATCGCAATCGGTTCGGACGCGGACATTGTGATTTTTGATCCTGATAAAGAGCACACGATCTCCGCGAAATCGCACCATCACAACTGCGACTATTCCGCCTACGAATTGTGGCGGGTGAAAGGAAAGTGTGAGACTGTTTTGTTGCGCGGGAAAATAGCGATAGATCGAGGAAAAGTGAAAATTCTAAAGGGCGCGGGGCAATTTATCAGGCGCGGCCTTGCTTCAAAAGTAATTTAGACGCGATAGGTTACCGCTTTCTGAGCATCAGAAATTGCCCAATGGTCAGCGCAAATCCAGTGATCGAAACCATAGCAGGACAGAAGTAGGCTTGAGTTTATAGACATTGTGTTGTCTCAGCGTGAATCGGACAATGCAATAATACTAAAAGTTGTTATTTTAGTGTCTGAATCCAGGAGACAATCATGAGTAAAAAACGTCGTTTTACAGCGGAACAAAAAGTGGCGATTCTTCGGGAATTGCTCGAAAACCAGACCAAGCTTTCCGAGTTGTGTAATCGTAATGATCTTGCTCCCTCGCAGATTTACACTTGGAAGAAACAGCTTTTTGAAGGCGCGCTCAACTTTTTTTCTCCAGGCTCGAGCGGCGACGCCGGTCAAAAGCGTAAGATCAAAGAGCTTGAGGAGACGCTGCGTCTTCGGGACAGCGCTCTTGGCGATCTGATCTCGGAAAACACCGCTTTAAAAAAAAGCTTTCGTGGCGGCGCTTAAACGGCTGCTGGGTTGCGCCTGAAATCCGGGACGAACTTGTTGCCTGGGTGAACAATCTGGCTTTTAAAACCGCTTATTCGCAAGGCGCTTTGATCGGTAAAATCGGCGTTCATCGCAGCCGTTTTTACGACTGGCGCCAGCGCGCAGGCGAGCCGAACCGGCATCATCGTTGCGTTCCCGACGGCCACAGGCTTTTGCCAAAGGAGCGACAAGCTATTCTTGATTATTGCTCAGGCAAGCTCGAAGAAGGCTATCGCAGGCTGACATGGATGATGATCGACGAGAACGTCGCCTTTGCGAGCCCGGCCACGGTTTACCGCCTACTCAAGGACGCAGGCTTGCTCAACCGATGGCATGATTCAAAAGCGGCGAAGAAAGACGGGTTCGATCAGCCTGAGAGCGTCCATGAACACTGGCATATGGACATTTCCTATGTCAAGGTCCTGAGCGAGCCGCACTTCCTGATCGCGGTTCTCGACGGCGCGAGCCGTGCGATTCTGGCGCATGATTTGAGAAAGAACATGCAAACGGCGGATGTGGAAATCGTGCTCGAACAAGCCAGGGAGCGCTTCCCGATGGCGCGACCCAGGATGATCACCGACAACGGCTCCCAGTTTGTCGCCAAGGAATTCCGCTGCTTCGTCAAAGCCTGTGAATTCGACCATGTCAGAACGCGCGTCAATCATCCGCAGAGCAACGGAAAAATCGAGCGACTGTTCAAAACCGTCAAAAATGAGTTGATTCGGCGGCAGGCGTTTATCAGTCTGGAAGACGCCTGCAGCAGAATCAACGCATTCGTCGAGTATTACAACACCGTCAGATTACACAGCGCCATCTGCTATCTAACGCCGGATGATGCGTTGAACAACAGGATCGAGCAACGTTTGAAAGAACGAAAACAAAAACTTGAAAACGCAAAAATCCAACGGCGAAAAGCCGTGGAAAATTCATTATAAATTTAAGCCGTTTGTCCGATTCACGCTGAGGCAGCACAACATTTCTTTATGTGATAGTTACATTTATCATTGTTTTGATTTTCAGGAGCAGGCAAATTCGCATACTATTCAAAGTAGAATTTTTGAAAAATAACGCTAAAATGACGCAAGATTTTTGAGACTGTACCAAAAAACAGTGGTTTACGCCCGTTTTTTCGAAATATCGTTGGTCTCATAACCTGAAGGTCGGTGGTTCAAATCCGCCCCCCGCTACTTACGTAAATATTTGTTTTTACGACACAAGGGAATCAGCTTTGATTCCCTTTTTTATTTTGGGGCAGGGTCAAATGTGGACAGGAATAGACAGATTTTAACGCTAAAATGACGCAAGTTTGACGCAGACGAATAATCGCGTTCTGCGCCGAGTTTGTGATCGTACAATGTAAGCATCTTAAGGACCGTCAGTTTTGGGAATCTTTATCTTGCGTTTGTCGCCTTCCTTAATCATTTATTAGTAGATTCACAAACGTTCGCGTTTTGGTTTAAGAGGGGAATTAATCAATGGCCGCCGTTACCATCGGTGAAAGATCCAGGTGTCATCGCCTTCCCTTGTTTCTGAGCGTTCTGACTCAGACCATTAGGGCCACTGAACAACTGGAATTTCCTTCCAGAGAAGCCTTCCATCAGATTCGATTTACGCCAGCAAGCCATCTTTCGCTTCAATTCATAAAACAACGAGTACTCGATAACGAAAAACAGTCTTAAGGAGCCTGCAAATGAACTCTCAAACGATTGTCATTGCAGACGTGGATCATATTCAAGAATATGTTTTTGGCGCTGGGCAATTGCGTGCAGTTCGGGGATCGTCAGCCCTAATCGAGATGTTGGGCGAAGTGATGAAAACGATCGTCGAAACCAACGACGGGGACTGTCTGCGCCACCAAGGAGGGCAGTTGGTTGCTCAATTCCAGGATTTACCCGATAGCAAATGCATGGAGATTAACGGCCAGTTGCATAATGCGACAAAAGAGATTGGCGGACCATCTCTGACTCTCACTATCGGCCATTCTTCCAACGCTGATTTTTCGTCGGCTTTACAAGAAGCGTTCGCTGACATTCGCTCCAAAAAGCAGCAAAACACGGTACGCAACGGGTGGCCGGATTCTTTGCCTTCGGGCGGGCATTTGCGCCACTGCGAACTTTGCAAACAAAATCCAGCGATTTTCAATCAAGAGAACGACAAACCGAATTTCAAATTTGCAGAAGGCGACCCCGGCGAATTCAAGTATTTGTGCGAATCTTGCGCAAAACGCATTGAAGTTAGAATTGAAAATATTCCTTTCGAACAAAGTCTCCGCAAAGCGCTGCGAGAACGAGAAATGTCGGCGTTGCGCTCCTGTCACAATATCGAAAACCTTTGGCCGGACAGGGGCGAGCGGAATTATCTGGCGATGGTCTCGGCGGACGGCAACGGCATTGGCTCACTGCACGATAGCATTGATGATCCGGACTCCTATCGAAAATTCTCGCAAGCGCTGGACGATCTCGGTAGAGACGCCATTGTGCATGCGATACGCCAAGATGAGCGGCTGTATCGGTTTCTCACGAAAACCGAATTCGCCCCCAACCGGGAAACCAGGTTTAGAATGATGCCGATCATCTCCGGCGGCGATGACTTCACTGTGCTGATGCCGGCGGAGTTCGCCTTCGATTTTGCGCTCGCATGGGCGGAGAGCTTCAAGGAACTCTCTCGGAAAAACGAGCATATTCAATCGGCGATTACCTCTTTTTTTAGCAGAAAGCTGAAGCGCGCGAAGCTCTATTTTCAGGAGCCTTCGCCAGGTAATCCCTCTCCCCTGACGCTTGCCATCGGCATCGCCGTCGCTAAACCGCATTTTCCGATCTCTGCCTTCAATCGCCTGTCCAGGCAATTGCGCAGAAGCGCCAAGCGCGCCGAAAGTATCAGGCCCGACGCGCACGAATTCTCCGGAATCGACTTCGCGGTGATTACCACGCCGAATGCCGAAGACCTTGAGACGCTGAGAGAACGCTATGGTTCGCATAACAGGCCGGAACTGACCGCACGTCCCTACACGCTTTCCGATTTCCGGTGCCTGCTGGCCTTGCGCGCCGCCCTTGCCGAAAATATCCCGCAAAGCAAGCGCAAATGGCTTTACGCCGAATTCTGGCGGGGAAAGGAAAACGCAACCCACGCTTTGCGCTTTGCTTTGCAGCGGAATGATCCAGCCAGCTCGGATCGCAAGCCCGGACCGGTCGCAAGCGCACTCGAAGAGCTCGCGTGCTCGGCGAAAAATCCGTTCATCGAGTTGAAAGGCAAGTTAAAAAGCAGCAAATCCGGCCAAACGCCGCTGCCGGATGCGCTCGAAATCGTCGACTTCTCACCTGAATCTTGAAGGGAACATGCCATGAACACACATTCCGGCTTCAAGCCCATCGCCTATTCGCTGCGGATCTGGGGAGATTTTCAGATCGGCAGCGGCGTCGGCGTGCCCGGCGTTTTGGATGAGATGGTCGTGCGCGATCACGAAGACTTCGCGTATGTGCCCGGCAGCGAAATCAAAGGATTGGTGCGGGAAAGTTGCCGTCAACTCATCGAATATCGCTGTCGAGATGATGAACATATTGATAAACTTATCTGTCAGGGCCAGAAATACTTTTTCCTAGGCGACAAAGAAAAAGAGTCTCCTACCGAGTATTGTAGCAACAGCGCTCAGACCGTCTGCCTGATTTGCGCTCTTTTCGGCTCGCCGCTGCTGCCCGCGTCACTTTGGTTTTCACCGGCCGAGTATGCTGGCCGCTATCGCGACAATACCAAAAGCGCCGAGTTGGAGTTCCGAGACAGCCGCAGCCGGGCGCAGGCTTCCATCGATCCGCGGACGCGGCGCGCCCAAGCTCATCATCTCTTCAGCACCGAAGTCGTCGCGCCTGCAGCAGACTTATATGGCAGTATCGAATGCATGCAGCCGATACGGTCAGTCGCGAATAACCAGGATTCTCGGGCCTGGTTAGCGGCCTCGTTGCTTTTTACCTGTCGGCTCGGCGGCGGACGTCGGCGCGGACGCGGGCGCTGCCGCTTCGAGTTCAGGAAAGACGGCGAGAATAATGGGAACCAAGCGGCATTAGATGCTCTAACAAATTGGTTGGGAGGAACATTATGATGCTGCGTGGTGTAAGGCTGCTATTGCGAACTCCGGCTTGCCTCAGCGAGACGCCGGCGCTCGGCAACGAAGTTTTTTCTTCAGGCTACATTCCCGGCTCGACGGTTCGCGGCGCGCTTGCCGGTTGCTATCTCGCATCCGGCCGGTCGGCAGAATCAGAAGAATTCCGAAGATTTTTCGGGCCCGGCGGCGTCCGTTTTTCCAATTTCTACCTGGACATTTCCCGGCCGCTGTCGCTTTCCGCTTTTACGTGCAAACGCTTTCCGGGGTTTAGGAACGATACATCCGCTCTGTTAGCGCCGCCGCACGGCGTTGTTGATTTGCTCTTCGAAGCGGACTCGAATGCGAACGAGCGCCGCTGCGAGCATGAGCAATGCGGCCACGCCCTCGTCGACCACGAGTTGCGCTTTTATACTGGCCCGGCCCACGACCTGAAAAGCCATCCGACGTCCCGGGCCTTGCGAATGCGCACCTCCGTTACGCAAAGCGGCGCTCCCAGGGAAGGCGCGCTATTCGTGCAATCGGAAATTCCTGCTGGCGAGCAGTTCCAGGGAACGCTTGCCAGCGATGATGGCCGCGCCGCCGAGCTGATCAAGCTGTTCAATGGAAGAATTGCCGGTTTCATTGGCAAAAGGCGCAGCGGCAAAGCCGACTTCGATTTCGACAGCTTCAATCGGCCCGTGGAGACGCCGGAATTACACGCTTGGCAAAGTAAAGAAAAACGCTGGGCCGCGATGACTTTCGCTTCCGACGCCATCCTCATCGACCGTCTGCTGCGACCGATAACCTGCATCGATAATCAGACGTTGCACTGCGCTTTGGGGCTCCCGACGGCCATCACGGTTGAAGTCGAAAACAGCTTCGCCACATGGCGCAAAGTCGCTGGCTGGAGCGGCGTCGGCAAAATGTTCAAGCCCGACGACATCGCCATCAGCATGGGATCGACTGCTTTGCTCCATTTCAAAGACGGGGATGAAGACGAAATCACGCAGTGGATGCAGGGGCTGGCTCAGAACGGCGCCGGACTGCGTCGCGAAGAAGGCTTCGGGCAAATCACCTTTTCGGCGCCACTGCACATGGCCATGTTCGAAAACCAACAGCCGGGGATCGCCTTATGAATACTTTTGAAATCAGTGATTTTTTTCGCCCGCTCCTCCGTCTCACTAAGGGGTGGGAACCGGATGGCCAACTGGCGCTCGACCTGCTTCTGCGGGAAATCCAGGAAAAGCTCGATCACCTGGCAGGAGCGGAAGCGAAGAACTTTCTGGACAAAAGCAAAACCCGTATCGGGCACAGCGCCCGCCTGTTCGAAAATATATTTCTGCGCGACGACAACCTGCAAACCTGGAAGGGATTTTTGAAGGTCGAAGAAGGCCGGAAACGCGCCAACACGCAAAAACTGGCCGCCACGTTTTTGAAATGGTGTGAAGCCCCGCAAGAATCGCCCGCCGAAGAAGCCATACGCTTCGCTCGCAGCGTGATCGCCAACTCCAAATCGTGGAAACGCTTGACAATCCGACAGGAAGAGATGGATAAATTGGATTCGGAGCTGGAAGAAGCCGCGGATCGCGAAGACATAGTTTTCGAGAGCTTCGAAGATCGCTTGCTCAAAGCCGCGCTGCGCGAGCTGATCGCACGAATTATCTGGAGGCTGCGCAATGAATAATATCGTATCATCGGGCAAGGTCGACCGCTGGGTTGCGCGCGGCGAGATCACGGCGTCGGCGGCATTCCACCTCGGCAGCGGCACGGCCAGCCGCATCTCGGAGATGGCCATCAGCCGCACGGCCGGCGGCGAGCCTTATATCCCCGGCTCTTCTCTGGCCGGCCTGTTGCGCTCAGTTGCCGAAGAACTGTGCCGTTTTTTGACCGGGTATGAAGCCTGTGATGATCGAAAGGACGAAGGCTGCCCGGTCTGCGCGCTGTTCGGTCGCGGCCCGAAAGACCAGGAAGCCGACCGCGGCGGCCAAGCCTCGCGCCTGTTTGTCGAAGATGCGCTTCTGCTGCCGAACGATGATCGAAAAAGCGATGCCGCCGAAGGCTTCGCAACCGAAGTCCGCGACCATGTCGGCATCAGCCGCGAGACCGGCGCGGCGGAACCAAACCTGCAATTCGATCGCGAAGTGGCGCCGGGTGACAGCCGCTTTCATTTCGAAATCACCATCGAGTCGCCGAAAGCAATCGATTTGCAATTGATGCTCGCCGTGCTCGATCTCTGGCAGGCCACCGGCTTTCACTTGGGCGGCCGCGTCACCACCGGGTTGGGACAGGCCAAAATCATCCAGGATTCGCTGCGTTTTTATCTGCTGAATTTCGAAAACGACGACATTCTCCGCCATTACTTGAGCCTGACCTCGGTAGCGGAAGCCGAAGCAAGCGATGGTGGAGAAACAAGCGAAGAGACCGAATCGCCGCCCAAAAATGAGGCGAACGAATCATCAGATGATGAAATCGCTGAAACGGAAGCGCCATCGGACAGCGAGGTGAACGACTCATCAGACGAAGAAATCGATGAAAATGAAGACGATCCGAAATCGGCGTGGCTGCGAGTAAACGGCTTCGATGATCTGCCGGAACAGGCATTCAAAACCCGCGCTGAACTCGATGCCTGTCTGACTGACGTGCCAACAACTATTCACAAGGCGACGCCGGAAGAGCCGCAGCACTTTCTGCCGCAGCATCTCTTTATCGACCTTACGGTCGCTTTTCTCGAGCCGGCCGTCGTCGCCGCCAGCCTGCCCGATTTCGACGTTTCATACCCTTCCGATAAACCGTTTGTGCGCACGCTGCTCGCTGGCGGCCGCGAATGTTATTTCCTGCCCGGTTCGTCGCTTAAAGGCATTTTGCGCACGCGCGCCGAAAAGATCATCCGCACGCTCAATTTTCATCAGGCGCACGGCGACGAAGTCGAGTATAAAAAACGTATTTGCGCCTGCGCTGTCACCCGCAAGCGCACAGGAAATGACGACACTCTCGGCGGCTGCTTTGCCAAATCGAAAGAGCAGCGAGAGGCAGAGAAAATGCAGGCGTGGGAGGTTTACGAGCGCTCCTGTATGGCCTGCCGCCTGTTTGGCAACAGCATGATGCGCGGACGCCTGTTTGCCGGTGAAGGCCATCTGATCAATGAGAATGTGGTGCGGACAAAGCTCTTCGACCATGTCGCCATCGACCGCTTTGCCGGCGGCGCCGCGGAAGCGAAAAAGTACGACGCCCGGCCGCTCATGCCCGCGGAAAACAAGGCGCCGCTCTTTGCGCTCCGCCTGCACCTCGAGCGCCCGGAAGCGTGGATGCTCGGCTTGCTCGCGTTAGTGCTGAAAGACCTGCACAACGGCGACATGCGCATCGGCCACGCCACGCGGCGCGGCTACGGTAAAATGCGCGCCTGGGTAAAAGAACCGGACGGCGAAGCTTTGGACGGCGCTTTCGCCCTGTTGCTGCAAGGCTCGCAATTGCACGACATGTTCAGCAAGTATGGATTCGCGGCCGCGGAAAGCCCGAAGGCCATTCCCTACAGCCTGTTTTTCTTGCCATTGCACGAGCTTTTTGGAGCGGCGAGATGGTCGACTGCGCCGCCTGACGAAGAAACGCCTACCGCAAAATTGATTGCAGACTGCCACGCAGCCTTCATGGAACAATTGGATTGCGAAGCAAAACCGAGCGTCTTTTATGGACGGCGGGCCTGATGTTGAATGGGTTCGGAGTTCAGGCTGAAGCCCAATGTCGCGAACTTGTTACATACTTGAACTCAAAAGCATGCTAAAGCATGGACTACAAACAAAGGAGAAAAAGTATGCCGGACCAACTCCATCTCTGGTCGCGCACGCCGGTAGGCGTGGCCGAGCTCGCGGATGTGCTGGAAAAACTGCACGCCAGCGTGCAATTCGAGCACGCCGAAGTCGAATGGTGGGACGAGGCTGCGCAATTGACGCATTTCAGCGACATTCTCGCCAATCTGAAAACCAAAAGCTGGTCCTGCCTGAGCGGGAGCGTCTGGAACAAAACGGCTGAGGTGCATTGGCGACGTGTGGGCGAGCAGTTCTGGCTCGTTCTCACCAGCGCCGGCGTCTTCGGCGATCTCGACGAAACGTGGCATTTTGAAAAAGATGAATGCATACGAGCACATGACGGCCCGAAAAAGCGAACCTTTGTTCTGTGGGGAACCGAATATATCGAAGAGCGTGACGCTTGGGTGGAATTGCGAATCCCGCAAGAGATGCATTACCCCGTCCCGCCTGAGATCGGCGGCGTCGAACGCGAATACGATGCAGCTTGTCTCGAGGTTCTGGAGTATGTCGATGCCGCCGGGCAAACGGTCGCCGCCAGACGTTGCGGCCTGAGCGCGGTGCGCAAAAACTAAACAATCAGGAGTCCATAAAATGCCGAAAAAACATCATCACCAGGGACAGTGGAAGGGGCGCAAGCAATATGGCCGCGCCCCGAATAAGAGCAACGACAAGGACAAATATCCTGAGGGAGATTTCATCAATCCCTACAACTTCGTGCCGTTCGAGTCGGGAAATCCGCCGCCCAAAGCCAAACCGCCTTCGCACGAAAACTTCGCCGGCCTGAGCGGCCGCATCACCTGCGAAATTGAAACGCTCACGCCATTGGCCATTCCTGATGGAGAAAAAATCTACGAACAACCGGAGGGGCACAAGGTCAAGCCGCTGCTGCTCATTGACGACAAGCCGTATATCCCCGGCGCCTCCATCAAAGGCGCCATCCGCTCGGTCATGGAGGCCGCCACCAATTCCTGTATGAGCGTGTTGACCGAGAATATGGCCGTGTTTCGGGACAATCGCAGCCACACAATCAAAGACCGTGCTGTGGGCAAGATGATTGGGAAAACTGTCGCTGGAAAAGGAGAGCGGGCTGACCGATTCGACGCCCCGAACAAACACATTGATTTTTTACGAATAGGTCTCTTCAACCAGAATGAGCGTCGCAGCAGAAAGCCGTACTTCACGCGGCCAAACTATCCAAGAGCAGGCGGCACTGAACGCATTCCCGAAGAGATCGCCGAGCTTTATCACAAAATGATCGGAGATGAGAATTTCACGTTCCTGGACAAAGACAACCCGGAAGAAGGGGCGAAAAAACCGGAGGATATGCAGCCTGATTACATTGCTCGGACGACGCCGCTCTGGCTGAAAAACTATCGTAACCATTCGATCAATCGCAAATTCCCGAAAGACTGGCACAATCCGCACTGGTTTTTCCGCACTACCGAGATCGACGGCAGAGACTATATCATCCAATTTGGCCGCAATTTTCGCTTCAAGTGGTCTTACAATCCGCGCGACGCGATTCCCAATTCCTTCCATCCCTGCACGGAGCCTGACCATCTTTGCCCGGTGTGCGCCCTGCTCGGCATGGCGTCGCAAGAGACGAGCGACGAGCGCAGCCGGCATCAGGCAAAAGTCAACGCTCGCGCCGGACGCGTTGCTTTTGGCGCCGCCGCCTGTATCTCGGAATGGGAGCAGGAGCGCATCGAATGCCTGAAAACCCTGAATACGCCCAAGCCCTCCTGTCGCAGCTTCTATCTGTTTCCTCAAGATGGTCGCCGGGACGACAAGTCTGTCGCCAAGGAAGAGTACGTCGAGCTGAAAAACGGCAAGCTGCGCACGACCCCGGCGCGCGGGCGTAAGTTCTATTGGCACCACGCATCGCGCTGGCAAGACGGCGGCAATCGGAAAGCCTATTTCCAAAAGCTGCCGCCCCGAGGCCAGCAACGCACGCCCACCAGGACCAATTCCAGCGTCGACGTCGTCAGACCCGGCGCACGGTTCGAGTTCACCATCGAGTTCGAAAATTTGAGCGAGACGGAGCTCGGCATGCTGCTCTGGACGCTTACTTTACCGGAAGACGGCAACCTGGCGCACCATCTCGGGGGCGGCAAGCCCCTCGGTCTCGGCTCGGTGAAAATCACCGCCCAAAAAGTCACCCTCATCGACCGCGCCAGACGCTATGAAAATCTCTTCGATCTCGGTGAAAACAAAAGTTTCAGCGACCACGCTGCGGCCATCGATTTCAGCGCGCCACAAAACGAAGCGCTCAAAAACTATCTCGATGCGTTCCGCGAGCAGTTGAAGGCGTGGAACCAACTCACAGAGCCGGAGAAAGGGCTGCGTGATATCCCGCACATGCACGACCTGCTCACCATGCTCAACCTCGACCGGCCGCTGCCCGGCGAAGCGCAATCCGTCCGCATTTCCTACCCGCCCGGCAGCCCAGGTAAAGACAAAGACGATACCCACTATTCGGAATTGCACTATACCTGGTTCGGCTCTGAGAGCAGGGACGGCGGCGGCGGTTACGGCTGGGGTCAACGACTGCTGCGTGTGGACGAGATTCGCGCGAATCAAAAACAAAAATACAAAAAGAAAAAGGGACAGTGACTATGCCGAACAACCTGATCGTCACCTGTGGCACTTCGCAAGTTGAAGAAGAGCGATTGAAACTCATCGAAACGAAATTCAACGTTGGCCGTTTGGCAAAAGAAGTCGGTAATTCGATCAAGCCAGTACAATCCCCACTCGAGGATCAACATGCGTTCAAAAACTGTGAGAATTTGCCATCTTTTAAAGAATTGACAAAAAGACTTTGTGACAATACACTATGGCAGCATAAGGATAATCCCAGTAAAATGTGGGAGAATATGGCGGGATATGTTGGAAAAGAAGATAACCTTTTTGGGGCGGAAATTAGCACACTTATCATGATGGCTGACCAAAAGCTATGGGAACCAGCGATAGATGAAATTATGTTGTTGAGCTCTGAAACTCAAGAGTGTGTTTACAGCACAGCAGTCATTGCTTGGGTGCTTATAAACGGGGCAGGCGTCAAAGGTCTACAGATTTCTAAGAAAATCGTGCCTGGACTCAATGACAATCCAGCAGAAGCGTATGAAGTCACTTGGGGTCTCGCCGATCAGATATCGGAAGAGATTGAAATAGCTGAGAAGGCAAAGTTAAAAAATCTGTTTGTTATTACAGGCGGCTATAAAGCAGTTATCCCTTGCTTAACAATTTTCTCTCTCGTGTTCGGGATCGAGATGTGTTATTTGTTCGAAAAATCCGACAAGCTTCAAGTTCTCAACGAGGCACTATTTGATGCATCTGAAGAAAAGAGCAAGCAGTATTGGCAAGAAAGCCTTAAGAAACTAAAGAAAAAAAGCGGCGGACAACTCAAGAATGAATGGTTCAGGAAAGCTTTGGAAAAACGTTTCCAAATGCCGCACACTTCATATTGAGAAAAAGCGTTATGATAAAAATCCAATTCTTTAGTGAGAGCGTTGAAGAAGAGATAAGCTCACCAGAATGGGAAGAACTCGAAGAAAGTAGAACTGAAATTGACTCAGATGGGAAACCGAACGGTCCTTGCTGGCAGTTCAGTTTTACCACGGTCAATCAACGTGATGAAAGGTTCATTAGTCAGGCCAGAGAGTTTTTACCCCGAATTGAAACCGAAAAATCCTTTTTTCCTACCCATGAAGCTGTAAATATATTTCAACACGGTCTTACAAAACTAGAACAGAAATTCGTTGAAGAAAAATTGATGCACGAGTTTCAAGTTCGTTTTGATGATCGGCGAATTATATCTCTGCGGAGAGGCCACAATTTCCTTTATACTGAAGATTCAGACCTAACAATCAATCCGTGGGAAAATTTTCTTGCTGCTTATACGGCATATAAAGGACTCCATGAATTCCTAACCATACATGAAAAGTTCGAAATGCTACATGCCCGCACAGCTCATCTCTATACTTGCTGGCAGGCATTTAATATTGTGAAAGAGATATATCTTCGTTTTCAGGCATCTGGGAAACATCATAAGCTAATAGAACCCGTCCGTGAAGAGTTCAAAAGTAACTATCGGGCTTTGAGAGAGCTACTTGACGATCACCGTTTTTCTTACGGAGCAGAACTCATTGGCTCATGGCTCGATGCTGGGAGCAATTTACCCATGACGGAACGACTACGGCTTTCAATGATTCTAACTGAAGAATCCACTTCACAGACAATTAACATTAGGATTCCGCTTGAAGCGCCGGGCATTCGGCTGGGTTCTCGGGAGACGAACAAAAGCGGAGTAGATTGGACGAATATTAAGCTCCATCCTGCGTTAGTAAACAAACTACATGAAAATTGGATATCTCAGCGCCAGCAAGAGCGCGCCGCCATCAACCGCCTCATCCGCGACTGGCTCGTGCCGCGCTACGATCTGGTGACGCCGCTGCATCTCGCCGCCATGCTGAAACGCGAGCGAAAAACGCCGTTTGCGCAAGCGCACGCGCGTGCTCGATCTCCCAAGCCCTTGTGGAGCTTTTTCGGACCCTTGCTGGCGTTCGGCGTCGCCATTTTGCTCAACTATATCATTGCCCCTTCCCAGAGCCAGAGAATACTCGTCCCCTGGATAGCTCTCGCGGGCATGGTCATCATTTATGTCAAAAGTTTCGACCTCGGACTGCTCGCGCACCTGGCGCTGCCGCGCATTCTCGGTGGCATCGGCGCCGGCTATTTCGTGCTCATAATCGAAGATAACGACATTGCGCAGGCGATCTGGGGCGATGACCTGTTGCCGCAGTGGTCGAACAGCGGTCCCTTTTGGCTGCTGGCCGGCGTTGCCATAGTCGCCAGCGCAGTCTATTTTTATATCGATGCTCAGCGCATTGTCATCAACCAGTGGGAAGCGGCCAGGCGCGCCGCGATGGTGTTGGCGATGGTTGTGATTCTCGCGCTCGGCGTTGGCCTGGCAGCCGTTGCGCTCAGCACCGCGGCGTATGAGCCTGAGACGAAGTGCTTTCTGATGGGCCCGTTCGGCAAAGTCAACCTGGCGCAATACCTGGCCTTTGCGCCGCTCGCCATGCTGGCCGGACTGATTTTGCAATTTATCTGGCAAGACCGCAGCGCCAGTTCCGCCGTCGGAACGCCCGAAGCGTTTTAATAGATCGAACCTGGAACGCCATATCACCGGAAAGGCGCCTTCTGGACCTTAAAAGCAAAGAAAATAACTGTCAGAAATTTCACCCTATGTCCAACCTCTTGTCCACCGTTTTCACGTTGACGTCTGAGCGAGACTCTGAGCTGCCGTTTCAAAATGCGCGCATGCTGCAAGCTGCGTTTCTCAAGTGGCTGCAGCAGACCAGTCCTGGACTCACCGCCAAGCTGCATGACAAAAACCGCCGCCGTCCCTACACCATCTCCAACCTCGACGGCGACTTCCGCAACGACCGCGGCCGGATCACCTTGCGGGCCGGGCAAAAGATCTGGTTTCGTGTTACCGGCGTGCAAGCGGCGCTCAACGACGCCGTGCGCCATGCGATAGAAGAACAGCAATGCGGCCCCGGCCTCGCCCGGCCCAGTCTGCTGCCGGATGCCGCGCATTGCACCGCCGAAGAGCACGAGTGGGCCGCAATCTCCAGTTTCGGCAACATCATTGAAAATGCGCAGAACGCTTTGGCGCAGCTGCAAGGTCTGGCGCCAGAAGCGACGCTCTTTTTCCGCTCGCCGACCTGTTTTTTTGAGAACAACCAGTCCCTGCCGCTGCCCGTGCCGCGCTTTGTCTTTGGCTATCTGCTCAACGAATGGCAGACCAACAGTCCGCATGAACTGCCGCTGGAAGACATACAGCACTTTGTCGACAGCATTTACCTGGCCTACGCCAAAATTGAGACGCGCTACGTGCATGACGACCGGCTGCGGCGCACGGGCTTTATCGGCACGGCGCGTTTTGCCATACACCCGGCACTGCCGGAAGTCTATCGATTCTGCTTGCACTTGTTGGCGCAATTCGCCTTCTTTTCCGGCGTCGGGTCGCACACGGCGCTGGGGATGGGACAGGCGCGGTTTGCGCCTTCGCGGCGGCGGCGGTGAGTAATGGTCATTGGCTTCGCGTCATTGGTTGTCATTTTGGTCACTTGCTTCGTGACATTTTAGAGTCGTTCATTGTCATTGTCATTGTCATTGTCATTGGCTTTGCGTCGTTGGTGCGGTGTCACAGGTTGTCATTTTGGTCATTGGTGCGGCGTCATTTTTTGTTGTTTTTGGTCGAAAACGACGTTGTACGGGAACGAAGCTTATTTTTGAAAATGCGGCAACATTTTGTTTTTAAAGGAATTGATTTGATTTCGAAAAAACGCCAAAAAAGTGCGAAAATGTCAGCAGGGCGGTCGGATTTCCGATCTGTCCCCACGCATAAAATATTGAACTTAAGCCCGACAAATCCCGACAGCGCCCCCTGTTTTTTGTCACAAGGGTTTTTCGGAAATTTCGAAATTGCCCCAAAGCCTTGATTTTAAGACGTTTGCCTTGTTCTAACAAAACTCCCTGTCGCGCGGAAAAGACGACTGAAAACCGATTTTCAATAGTGTCCCAGATCGTACACATTTTTTTAGCCTTGCTAAGTTGTTGTTTTTACGGGCATTTAAGCGGTGAAAAATTTTTGGTGAAATTTCCGTTGTGTAACTGCATGATTTCTCTATCTTTAAGCCATGTCAATTCCGACAGCGATTTCTGTTAATTTTTTAGCAGGCGATTTTTCGGGCTTAAGCTTTTGAAAAAATGAGACTTAGATCAAAAAGTGTTGTCTTTTGCTTGAAAATAAAGAACTTAGCGCATGAAAATTGAAAAAGTATGTGTTAATTTTTTAGCAGAAAACGGAGTTGTCGAAAACGGCCATTTTGGGCCTTTAAAAAACAAGCGTTTACGCTGTACGCTCGCGTACAGAGTGGAAGCCTACCGAAGATCACAGGGTGAATTGAAACGTACAGAACTGCGCGGACTGTGCGCATACTTCCGTGGAAGCCTACCGAAGATCACAGGGTGAATTGAAACGTAGGATAGAGGCGGTTCACTTTCTGTTGCTCCTTGTGGAAGCCTACCGAAGATCACAGGGTGAATTGAAACGCATACACATGACCCCATCGTCTTTTGTATCGCTGTGGAAGCCTACCGAAGATCACAGGGTGAATTGAAACATCACTCGCCCAACGTCAGGCGAGGGTATCTTCGTGGAAGCCTACCGAAGATCACAGGGTGAATTGAAACATACCAGTAAGCCGGAATACTTTCAAAGTATCCGGTGGAAGCCTACCGAAGATCACAGGGTGAATTGAAACTAGACTACAGTTCCGGATTCGGAACTTGGGTAGAGTGGAAGCCTACCGAAGATCACAGGGTGAATTGAAACTAACGGCGTAAACTATCTGGCACAATAACCTGCCAGTGGAAGCCTACCGAAGATCACAGGGTGAATTGAAACGAGCTTGTTGCATTTGCGGAGCAATCCTTTTCCGGTGGAAGCCTACCGAAGATCACAGGGTGAATTGAAACTCTTGGGGGTGTTGTTGCGGAACATTCCTTTTTTGTGGAAGCCTACCGAAGATCACAGGGTGAATTGAAACGTAGCCAGCATGGCTATCATTATTTTTGGAAAAAGGTGGAAGCCTACCGAAGATCACAGGGTGAATTGAAACACATGCATTCCTACCAGGGGTTCGCATAGTGTTTCAGTGGAAGCCTACCGAAGATCACAGGGTGAATTGAAACTGTGCCCCCGGAGAGCGTCAGCAAGTCGCAGCAGTGGAAGCCTACCGAAGATCACAGGGTGAATTGAGACTCGCCATCTTCTCGGCAGAAGGCTGTACTTGTGTGTGGAAGCCTACCGAAGATCACAGGGTGAATTGAGACTTACAATCACCACCTTTTAGGTACATAGAAGGACTCGTGGAAGCCTACCGAAGATCACAGGGTGAATTGAGACACTATTATCCCTGCGGCGACTTCAATCATGATTCGTGGAAGCCTACCGAAGATCACAGGGTGAATTGAGACAAAATCCAAAGTTCGCGTTATCTCTGAATGCAAGTGGAAGCCTACCGAAGATCACAGGGTGAATTGAGACATAGGCCTTTTTCTTGTAGAGCTTGACGTGATAAAGTGGAAGCCTACCGAAGATCACAGGGTGAATTGAAACGGAGAGAGTCAGTTCTCGAAAGGGGTTTGGTTTCCCGTGGAAGCCTACCGAAGATCACAGGGTGAATTGAAACGCAATGAGCTCGAGAGTCGTCTCTCGTTCTATTACGTGGAAGCCTACCGAAGATCACAGGGTGAATTGAAACCTGAGCCGAACTCATATCCAAGATACTTGATCGGGTGGAAGCCTACCGAAGATCACAGGGTGAATTGAAACATAACCGTTCAATTCTCCCGGAAGTCCGAAGACTTGTGGAAGCCTACCGAAGATCACAGGGTGAATTGAAACGCAGGTGCGCGGGAAAGCAGACGTCTACAAGTTGGTGGAAGCCTACCGAAGATCACAGGGTGAATTGAAACTTCTCAACGAGACGGACGGGTTTCAACTGCTGAGTGGAAGCCTACCGAAGATCACAGGGTGAATTGAGACTTGGGCGGAAGATGGAGGAACGGAGACCGGAGGACGTTTTGAACTTGCCGAAGGGTTTGCAGGCAGCTTGAATTCCGTTTTCCATTCTCCGTTTTCCATTCTCCGTTTTTCCTTTCTCCGCTCTGCGTGAGCCTTCCGAAGATCACAGGGTGAATTGAGACTCTGGCGGAGGATGGGGGACGGATAACGGAGGACGACTAGAAGTCACCTGAGTTCGGCAGGTGAAGCGTTTTATAGCTCCGTTTTTCATTTCTTCGCCGTTTGGAAGTCTGCCGCAGACCGCCGGAAGCTCCGCCGTCATTCTTTTTGCGCTTTCAAAAAATTGGGGAACTTCACGGCGAACGCGGCGTTGGCGGGAATTGAAAGCGCGAACGCCCCTTGTTGGATTCGCGATCTCATGCTCAAAAGCATCGCAGCGCCCCGCTTAAACACTCCCAACGTATTGCCAACCCCCGCGCCGAAACCTCTCAAGCGCTTTCCTTAAACCCGATCATTTCATATCAACAATTCGATTTTTTTCAATCCAAACGACTGTTTGGCCAACAGGCAAATCAAATACTATTTTGAACGAGTTTTACGACGGTCGATAGACGACTATGAAAAGCCGCCCTTAACGTTCATTTTTCAAGAGCAGAACAGGGGACGGCGCGGCGTCAAAAAGAGCGCTCAGTATGCGTTAGACGAAAACAGGCCGCGCCCGCGTTCCCCGGCGCCATTGCGCCCGGAGAGGAGAACAGGATTTACACTTCAACAAAAATGCTCGAAAAATGAACTGCGAAAGGAGGTGCAAGTCATGGCATCATCGATTCATTCTCAAAAGCAGGTTCGCGTCATCGCCGCCTGGCTGGAAAGCAAGGCGGGCGACAGAAGCGCGATCCGCAGACTGTACGTGCGGCGGGACGGCGCTTTTCTGCCCTGGGCGGAATCGCATCTGCGGCCGCTGTATTACCAGAGCCTGGATCGTCTCGGCTACTCTGACTTTTCCGATTTTAGACAGGCCGCGATGGAGAAACTGTTGATGGTTGCTGAAGCGAAGCCGGCGCGTTTTTTCCGAGACGATTTTACGGACGCGAATCTGGCGCGGCTGCTGCGGCGTTTGGCTTGTACGCGGCGGGTGGACTTGTACCGGCGATTGAGCAAGCGAAAATCGCGGCACATGGATTTCCAGACGCTCGAAATTGGCGAGGAGGCCGAGACGCCGGTTCCGGAGAGTTTTTTGAGCGAGCAAGACCATGAAGCTTTGCTCAACTGGCCGCAATGCCTGCCTGAATTTCAACAGGCCCGTGAAGTGGTGCGCGGTTATGCCAAAACGATCCGAATGCGTCCGGGCGTGCGTCAGGCGCTGGCGGTTTTTCTGTCGTACTTCCGTAAGATGGCGAGAATTCGGCAATGCGCCTGTCATTGGCTGACGATGCGGGCGCTCTTAATTGACGGCGTCCATACGCCGGAGAATATTTTGGAGACGCTGCGGGAGTGCGCGCCCAAAATCAAGCCGGGCACGCTTTCCAAGCGGATCAAGACGTTGAAGGAGACTTTTCGAGATTATCTGGACGAGCGGGAATTGAGAGGCTGGGCGACGGTGGACACGGTTTTGTTGGTTTGCGGGTAGGATCGCGCTTGCAGAAAGTTTTGCTGATTTTGGAGTGACGGATTATTGGATGAATGGAATCCCAAACGCCGGCAATCCAATGCTCCGTCACTTCATAAAAACGAACGGCGATTCGTGTTCCGCGCGTCAACTACTTGACACTTTTTATAGCAACTTTTCGAGCGTCTCAAAGAGTCCAAAATTGTCATGCTGGAAGCATCTTTTTAGACCTCACCCTTGAACTTTTGGGGAAAATCTGTGCTGGACGTTAACAAAGATTCTTACAGAATGACAATTCGAGGCCTTCTCACTAGGACTAAACGGCAATTTGTAAAAAGTGTCAGATAGTGAATTGCGCGCGGAAATTTTGGGTGGAAAATAAAGATTTTGGGACAAACGGGCAATGGGAGCAAGCACATGGGCGAAAAGCGGAATTCGGGAAAGTCCGCTGACAATGGGAAACGCTCGCAGGGTTTATTCGCGACAAGGACGTCCCTTGCGAGCCGGTTCATTTCAAAAGGAGAATAATGATGACGCTTTCAAAACTCACAGGCGACCAATTGATCCCCGAAGAAGTTTACGGCGTGGAAGCGCCGGATCCGCTGGACGGCCTGACCGCGGCGCACCGAATTTTCGAGCGGCTTCCGCACCTTGGAAAACCGCTGCTGCTGGTCTATGCGCCTTCGGCGGAACGTACGGCGCTGCGGCTTTTGCAAAACCTGGCGCGACTTGCGCGCGCGGAGAGGCCGCAGGAGCCAGTCTATTTTGCCAGACCGCTTGCGCGCCCGGTTTTGGGCGCGGCGCCCGAATCTTCTCCCGGACTGGTTTTGCTAAAGCGGGCGAGCCGCTTTCTCAATTTTGCGCCGCAAGCGAAAGCGCTGCTGGAAGCCGGCCACGCGGTTGCGGCGACCTGCGCGGCAAAGGAACTGGCGTCGTTGGGCGCCGAAGGGGACTTTCACGTTTTTAACGTGCCGGAAGAAGATCCGGCGTACTGCGATTCGGTGGCCGACGACCTGATTGCGCAAGGCGTTTTTAACAACGGCCGCCGGTCGAAGGAGTTTGATCTGCTGCTGCAAATCCTGATCGAAACCGGCCTGGCGGGAACGCCCTTGCCTCTCGGCTTGCTGGCGAGCTTTATGCGTCTTGATCCCCGGCAGGCGGCGGAAGCGCTGCAAGACAAGCGCATCGCGCGCTTTATTCGTATTTCGGGCCATGCCGCGCCGTCGAAGCGCGTGGTGAAGTTTCGGGGCGCGTGGCTGGCGGAACGCATGACGGATCGTCCCGAACCGGTGAAATACCCGATGCTGACGGCGATTGTCGGCTTCGTTGACCCTCATGAAGAAGGGCATAGGTTGTTTTTGCTGAACTTGCTCATCGCCCTGGAAGCGCAGGGGGAAAAGAAAGAGTTAAAGCGCGTTCGCTGCTTCCATCGTCTGCAGATCGAAGCCTGCCGCGCACATGCGAACGCAGCGGACGACCAACTGTGGAAGGATTTTTTTTATCCGGCTCTGATTAAATTCACAATGCGGTTTCTGCAAATGATGCGTTTTCGACCGCGCAAACCGCTGCGCCGCACGGAAAATGAAGCCTTTGTTTAACGCCGGAGCCGGTCATGTTATTTTATCCGCTTTATGCAAAACTCTGCGAAGACGAGAACCTGAACCGCGCCTGGCGAGCGGTTCGGCGGCGGGGCGATTCCGCCGGACTGGACGGCGTGGCGATCAGCCATTTTGAAAGCCGGTCGTTTTTGCTGCTGAAGGCGTTGCAGCGCGATTTGCGCAGTTTCAAATATCGCCCGCAGCCGGTCAAAAAAATACTTCTGAAGCGCGAAGTGGGGCCGCCGCGCCCGATCGGCGTACTCACGGTGACGGACCGCATCGTGCATCGCGCGGCGGCGCAAATTCTGATCCCGCTGTTCGAGCCGCACTTTGACGATTACAGCCACGCCTACCGCACGGGACGTTCGCCGCAAACCGCCTTGGCGCAAGCGCGCGACCATGCGCTGGGCGGACGGCCCTGGCTGGTAAAAATCGACTTGCGCGACTGCTTCGGCAGCGTGCCGGTCAAGCTGCTTTGGCGCTCGGTGAACAAGCGGGTCAAGGATTTTGCGCTGCGAAAACTGCTGAAACGCCTGCTGGCCGCCGAAATCGTCATCGAATCGAATTCCGGGCTGCGGCAATTCTCTTCGGCGAAAGGCCTGCTGCAGGGCAGCCCGCTCTCTCCCTTGCTCGCCAACGTTTATCTCGATTTGTTTGACGGCAGAGCCCGGGCGCAGGAGATGCGCTTCGTACGCTACGGCGACGACGTGGCCGTTTTCGCCGCCGATCGCAAGGAAGCCGAAAAAGCGCTGGACGCCGCCGTCGCCGTCCTTGAAAACCTCAAGCTCGAAATCAACCGCGACAAGACGCGGCTGTTTCATCTCGGCAAGGGCTGCAAATACCTGGGGGAATGGCTCAAGCTGAACAAAACGCGCAACGGGCGGTGGCGGCTGGCGAGCGCATAGCCGGGACGAGCCGGAATCTCCAAACTTCAAATCACAAACTTCAATCTTCAATATGTCCGTTCTCTACATCAACGAATACGGCGCCAGCGTCGGCGTGAGCAACGAGCGCGTGCAAATCAGACGCGAAGGCAAGGTTGTCAAGGAAATGCCGGCGCTGCACGTCGAGCGCATCGTGCTGATGGTTCCGGCCAACATTACGACGCCGGCGGTGCGCTTTTTCATGCAAAACGGCGTCACCATCGCTTACGTCTCGCAAAACGGCAAATTCTACGGCCAGTTTGCGCCCGGCGACGGCGGCTTCGTCAAGCTGCGGCTGGCGCAATATGAAAAATTCAAAGACAATCGGTTTCGCTTAAAATTCTCCAAAAAGGTGGTTGCCGGAAAAATTCAGCAGATGCAGGAATTCTGGCGGCGGCAACGTTCGGATGAAGCGGTGAAAAGCGGGCTCGAACGCATGGAATCCATCGCAAAAAATGTGAAGTTCGCGTCTTCCCTGGACGCCTTGCGAGGCTTCGAAGGTTCGGCGACCGCGACGCATTTCGCTGTTTTACGCGGACGCTTGAAGGGCGAGTGGAAATTCCAACGCCGCATTCAGCGCCCGGCGCCCGATCCGATCAACGCCATGCTCAATTTGGGTTATACCTTGCTCTATTCGCGCATGTCCGGCTTGCTGCATGTTCAAGGTTTGGACCCTTATCTCGGCTTTTTTCACGAACCGAAACGCAATCACGCCGCTCTGGCTTCCGACCTGATCGAAGAATGGCGTACGCCCGTCGTCGACGCCTTGATCGTCCGACTGATCAACACGAAACGCATCTCACCGAAAGAGTTCAACAAAAGCGGCGGACGATGCACCATGCAAAAGCCGACCTTGCAGCGCTACGTCACCGCATTCGAACAGCAAATTCGGAAATTGGAGAATCTTCCAGCCAACGGCGGCGATCCCGTCGGCGGTATGGAAGGACAAGTGCGCCAACTTGCCCGGCTGCTCATGAATAAAGACAAAGCTTACGTCCCGATCTTGGCGGAATCATGAAACCTTCCGCTTCCCGCGCCAAAACTTTCGTCATCGTCGCTTATGACATTTCCGACGACAAGCGCCGCACGAAGCTGCACCGTCGATTGAAGCGATTCGGCCTCGGCGTGCAATATTCCGTCTTTGAATGCCTGCTTTCGCCGACGCAACTGGCGGCGATGAAGAAAACAATCAAACAATCGATCAACACCCAAAAAGGCGACCGCGTTCGCTACTTCTTTCTCTGCGAAGCCTGCCGCAAGCGCATCGAAGCGACTGATCGAATTGCTCGTCAGGACGATCCCGCGGTTTTTGTTTAGCCGTTTTGAAGTTATTGCATTGAGTAAGAGCAGGTTCGGCGAGATGGACAGGTCCGCCTTGCACATCATCGGGAGGGGCTCTATGGCGAGAAGCCGCTCAGGAATGCGGCGATAACCGAGTTCTGAGCGGAATTGTCTGGCGCCCGGTTACGACGTCGTTGAAAAAGATCGCCCGCATCAAACCAAAGCGGCTTTTTCAACAGCGTTTTTTTTGCCGAGCGTTCGACGAGAAAATCAACCGATTCGGACGCTCTTTCTGCAATTGGATATAATATTCTATGATTCGCTTTGGATCATTACCAAAACGACGAGAAATTTCTTGCCGGATTTTTCTGATTTCATCGATTGTCGGATCATGCTTCATGGTTTTATTCTCCAAGCAGTTCCAGCGGGGTCACCAGGGTTGGTACAAAAAGTCCAAGCATGACTTTGTGCTGAATGTAAACGCGTACAATTTCCACGATTTCAGGTTCAACGGCAACGAGATTCACGTCACTTATGAGAGCCAGCGCTTTCGATTGCTTATTTTTAGGATAACCTTCGGCGCCAAGCTCGTCTAACACGGCCAAACTGGTGATCACATCGTATTCGCTTCGATGAAAATCCCACCATTCTCTCGTCCATTCCCGGCGCGCCGCTGCATCCGGCGTTTCGCGATCTTCAAAGTAAAAGCTCGGAATTGTGGTTTCAATGTAGACTTTTGGTTTCATCGGTCATGGGGCCTAAAAAGAATAATTGCCGGCACAAACCTAGCATCAAACGCAGTGAATCGCAAGTGATTTTCTAACCTGAAACGGCTCCAGGTTTCGATTTTCCCCGCCGCAAACGACCTTTCTCGCGACAACGCAATTTCAAACCATCAGGAGACTTTCTCATGCAAACGAACAAATTCCGGCGCGCCGTCCTGCTCGTCTTTTTCCTGCCCTTCGCCGTCGCTGCGCAAGAAAGCGTGGACGTGCCGCAAATCCTGCAAAACGACGTGCGCGCCTTCAAGCTCACCATGGACTCCCTGAGCGCGCTGACCGAAAACGTCCACGACCAAACCCGGCGCGCCATGAACGCACTCAAAATCGTCGAGCAGAAAATGGCGCTGAAAAAAGACGATTTTCGCGCCTTTCACCTTGAAAAGCGCCAGTTCGAACAAATCTACGCCGACTACCTCGACGGCAAATACCAAACGTTGAAAGAAATGGAAGGGCTGCGTTTGCAAACGCTGGACAAGCTCGAAAACATGCTGACGCGCTTCCCCAAGCAGGAAGACTTTGGCGCAACCGTCATGCAAAACAAAATCAGCGAGCAGATTCGTCGCACCGAAGATCTGGTCGCGCAAACGCGCATCGAAATGCTGCAAATCCTGGAAAAACTGCAGCAGGAAGCGATTGAACCGGACGAGCGCGCCGCGATGCAGCGCAAACTGCAAATCTTGCAGCAAAACGGCCTGGCGCTGCACGAAGAAAGCCTGCGCCGCCTCCGCCTGCTGCACCAACAGGCCGGAACGCAAAACAAGGAGCTGCCCGCCGTCCGCCGCTCGCTCGCCGAAATGCGCGACCATCTGCAAAACGGCTTCGGCTGGATCAATGCGGAGATGATCTACATCGATCTCTACGCCGAACAGCGCCAAAACTGGCTTGCCGTGGAAGCGCGCCTGCTCGAAATGACCGGCGTGGCCGAACAATTCAGCCGCGCCGTTGAAAAAATCAACGAAAGCGGCGAGGCGCTGCAGGAGATGCGCGAACTCGAATCCCGGCTCTACGAAAACGCACCCGTCCCGCCGGAACTGCCCGGAATCCCTGCACTCAAGTGGCCGGGACAGCCCAGGGCCGAAGCCGACGGCAAAACGCCCTGGACGCAAACGCGCCTCGACTCCATGAGACAAGCCCTGAAAAAAGCGCTTGCCGCGCGCAAACCGCAAACCCCGTAATCGGAGCCAGTCATGATGAAGCTCCTGTCCCTGACCCAAATTGGCCCCGTCTGGCCGGCCATGGCGCTTTGCCTGGTCTTCATGACCGCAACCACCGCATTCGTCGTCTTCGCCAAAATGCGCTCGTGGATGCAAGCCCATTCCTTGAAAGACCTGCGCTTTCTGCGCCGTCTTTTCGACGCCGTTGAAATGTTCAGCACCCTCGCCATCCTGAGCGGCATGATCGGCACCTGCCTCGGCCTGGTGGAAGTGCTGCCTGCGCTCGGCGAAGCGCTCAGTAAGTCCGAAAACGAAAATCCGCTGCAAAGCATTCTCGCGCCCCTCAACCATGTCTGGGTTTCCACCATCGCCGGACTTGCTCTCGGCGGCGTTTGGGGCGAAATGCTGCTTTTTGCCCTGAAGCCATACACGCGGCCAACCCTTCTGCCGCTGACGGAAAGCGAACCGCCGTCCGACGACCTTGATCCGGAAAATGCGGACGAAGACCTCGTCGACGCGCCTGACGAAGCGGAAATCGACGACGACTGGCGCGCGCAAGACCGTGAAAACGTCTACTGAGAGTCGCCATGAAAGTGTTTAAATACCTCGTCGCCCTTGCCGACATCTCCGTCGGCTTTCTCGGCCTGTTCTTCGTGCTCTTCGCCGTGACGCGCCCGGCCCTGCGCGAATCCGCTGAAATCGAACGGCTCAAAAACGAAGTCCGCCTCCTGCAGGAATTGCAGCTGAGCCGTGCCGGCGCCGGAGGCGAAACTGAAAAGCTGGCCGCGAAAATCTACCTGCGTCAAAATGATTTGACCGTCATGCTCGATCAAAAAGAACAGTCCCTGAAGTACAAGGACTTCGCCGCCGCCGCCAAAAAAGAAAAATGGCCGAACAAGGTTGCGCTCTACGTCGACCAACGGCTGCCTTTCAACCGCGTGGTCGCCGTCATCGACGCCCTCAAGCAGTCCGCTGAAGGCGTGCAAGTACAAATCGCCGCGCTCAAAAAAGCGCCTCAATAAACGTCTATGCCGGGCGTCGAACGAGGTGAAGCCAATGACAAAAAATGACGCGAAGCCAATGACAACCAATGACCCAAGTTCAGGAGTCCAAACCATGCGAAAAGCCTATCTCTTCATCTCCTGCGCCGCCATCATCTTGCTGGCGCTGCTTGTCGACTGGCAAGAAAAAATCGCCGTACTGAAACCGAGAATGGAAGCCGCCGCGGAGCAGTGGCGCCAAACCGGCTCCCAGGCGGTCGATTCATCGGAAAGTATTTTATCTCCAGCATGGCAAGTATTCGACAGCCTGGCGCAGGAGCCGTCTGATCCTGCCGAAACGGAACCGCCGCCCGTCCTGCAAAGCGATCCGGTGATTGCGCCGGGCGCCGCGTTCGAGCCGGAAACGACCGCCGTAGAACAAACATTCGACGCGCATCGCTTGAATGAAGAAGCCTTTTTGCGGCAAAGCCGCGACTTGCTGCAAAAAACCATGCGGCGCTACCGTCAAATCCGTCTGAGAAAAGCGCAAAAAGACAGCGCCCTCTTGAAGAACAATCGTCAAAATTAGGGAGCGCCGGTTATGCTCAAAAAACTCTGGTGGTTCTGTTTCCTGGCCGCCGCCGTTCTGTTGGTCGTCAGCTTCGTTTCTTGTCAAACGGAGCGCGCCGCCCGAATGACCGCTCACGCAGCCCCGCCCAAGCCTCGTCCCGCGTCCCAAAAGGAACCCGTCCGCAGCAGTCCAAGCTACACCTACATCGGTGAAGCCGCGCCTGCACCTGAAACCGTCAATCCGGCGAAAACCCCGCCTGAAAAGGCCAAACGCCCCGCTGTTGAACCGCCGCGAAAATCCGCTCGCGAAAAGCGCGGGCGCATCCCCGATCTCATCATCGAGCTTGGCGGCATTTCCATCGAAAGCGTCATCGAGCGGCTCGGCTATCTGCCCGCCGTGATGACGCGGAACCGTCTGCTCGGCAAAATTTCCGGACAAGCCTTCCAACCCGTGTCTCCCGCGGAACTGACGCGCTACGCCGCTCGCGGGCGATCTGGCGCCAACTACCCCCAAGCCGAACAATGGCTGCGACGCGTCGCCGATGAACTCCAATTATCGCCGGACGAACTGCAAATCGTCCTACTTGTGCCAAAGGAAGTGGAAGCCCGCTTTATCGCCGCGCAGCAAGCCGCCCTCAACCGGCACAATCGAAACGGCGCCGAAATCGCCCTTATGCGCGCCCGCTACGACCCAAACCTCGCCCTCATCGTCGACGCGCTCGTTGATACCAACGGCGTCAAAATCTCCGTCCGGCGGCCATAACGCGCCGCCGAAACGACCGGCTCAATTCTCTTGCATCCGAATGTAAAAAAGCGCACTGTTTTTAACGTAGATTGACGTGGCCCGCGGCGTATGAGCGGCCTCGGCGTTCGCAAAAAAACAATCAAAACTGCGTCAAAGACCGGCGCATTTTTGGCGTTTTTTGACAAAAAACGCTGCCGTCAGAAAACAGCCGTTTTTCATATTTTCAACTCAAGTCATTTTAAAACAAACGATTAAGGCGAGCTCGGAAAGACAACAAAGACGACGTAAAAAACAGAAAAATGTCAGCAGGGCGGTCGGATTTCCGATCTGTCCCCACGCATAAAATATTGAA
>CAXHAT010000059.1:0-39965 GCA_964014485.1 uncultured Deferribacteres bacterium | reverse complement strand
TTAACCAGAGTTGGGCATTATTCTCAAACAAAAATATGACTAGCACCAAAGGTTACTAAGCGTTATTTTGCGGATTTTTATTGGGCGGGACGCTATTCTCTCTCCTCTTTTGGAGATGCGCTGATCAACCTGACGGACGGGGCGACGCCTTACCCTCTCCTCACTTTTCACGCATTCTTGAATCCCAGGCCGAGCGGTCGTGAAGCGGCTGAACAGATGAAGTTGGAATGGGATGCTCTATGTGCGCGTATGAGCATCATGATTGATTCACGAGACTTTTTCTGGCCGCTCGTCTTGCAGTATGTTGAGTTATGCTTCTGGAAAGCGTTTGCGCTTGGCAGGAGAGCCGGTCTTGACGCATTCCGAAATGTCCAATTCAACAGCCTGGGCGTTCCCCGATTGAAACCGCGCTCATAAGCACATGCTTGAAGCCCGCCCCAATTTCGGGGCGGGCGGGGACACTGATGCGGCGGTCCATCCACTTCGCTCCATTGGATATGCATTCGCTGCTTTCGATCCAGCGGGGTCGTTCCACCTCAAAGGGTGCATTTTATTTTACTCACTGCGCGATCCAGTTCATCGAGCCGTTCCACCGCCCGTTTTATATACTCAAAGAGTAAGGAGCGGGCAATGCGGTTATTTGCAGGAAGACGCGGGTGCGGGAGCTATGAAAGGCCGTCTTCTGGCACGGGCGGGGAGTGCGCGTTGCGGATTTTTCTTCCTTCCACTTCAGGGCGCAAGCAGATTCGGTCATAGCGGGCAATCTGCTCACACCCGCGTTCCAGGAAAAAAATCCGGTGAGCGGTGTCCTGCGCTTCCCTGAGAAGCCCAGGACGGGATGTCTAAGGGACTGCCCTCTCCGCAATGCTGATTGCGGATTCACCCGCCGTGCGGCGATCCACGCTGTTTCGCTCCAACCATGAGTGCATGGATGCGTGGGCGAACGGACAAGGTTGGTACTTCGTTGCTTGGATTTAAGCCGTCTGGATTTACTATTGTTCCGAATTGGCGCGTTAATCTTCTTTTTGAAAATGTCAGGACTGCTAATGGGTGGTGATCGGCGTATGACGCGGCTCGCGAACAAAGTGAAATCCTGTAAGGATACTGCGTTTGCGAAGCTCTGGAGTCTGGTTGATAAAGATGTGCAGATTTGGATTCGGCACCATATGAAGGGGTGGAAGCTCAATAATTGGCAAGATGTTTTTCATGAGGCATATCAGTCAAGTTATGTGAAATCATACGACAAATTAAAAGAAGGTCAGCCTGATGGTTCGGAAAAATACAAAGCCTACTTACGGGAGATCGTACGGACTACGACATTGGACGAGTGCAAAAGAGACAAGTCGCCGCCCCCACCGCCTCCGCCCCCACCGCCAAACGGGGGCAGAATTGGCAAAGAAGAACTGGATTTTATAGAACACAAAATACGCACTGATCCGGACTTGAAGCCGGAAGCCAAGAAAATCGCCCATCTTTATTTGATCGAAATTTCGCCGCCACGGGAAATTGCGAAGATCATGGGAATGACCCCAAAACAAATATCAAATAAAATGAATCATTTCAATAGAACAAAACTTTTAGAATATTGGCGGGAGTGGGAGAAGATTCAGCAAAAAGGCGAATAAAGCAGTCTCATTATTGTATGGAGCGAGGGAGGCTTTTACGCCTGAAAAGATGAAATGCGGGAAGTGATATGGATCATCCATCAGTCGATGAATTGAGAGCGTTTGCAGTAGACGCATTCTGGCTTCGAATTCGGAAAAAGAGAAAGTTCTTGGCGATAGAGCGGCATGTAAATCGCTGTGAGGAGTGCAAGGTGTTTGTGGGTTTGCTTCAGTCTGCAAAAGAAAGGCGCCGGGAAAAAGCGTTGGCTGAACTATCTCAAGCTGTTGAATCTGGCGAGATCGTAATTCCGGAGCGTTATGATGACGGGAAAGAGTGTCCTGATGAAGAAACAATAGTTGACTATGCCGGAGACAGCTTGTCGGCTATGATCCGGGAGAAGGTTGATGAGCATATTCGCATGTGCAGGTATTGTGACATTGCCATTCAGGATGCGAGAAAGCATCTACCGGATGACATGCCCAGTAAGCGGTCAGATCGTACAAACCTAACCTGGACGACAACCGCGAGGGAGTTTTTAGGTGCAACTCCGGCAAGAAAAATAGTGTCGGGAGCCGCTCTTGCCGGAATTGCGATTTTGGTTGGCTTGTGGGTGTTGCCTGACTCGATTCTGAAGGAACGAAGCTCGTCAGATGAACGAGGCTCTGAAAGCAAAAATGTCATAGAAATTGTCGGAACATTCCACTGGAAGAGCTTTAAGAACGCAACGAGCTATAAAGTCGTTTTTGAGGAAACGCGCGACCTCGATTTTTTTCAGAGCGTTGAAACCCGAGATACCATGCTAACAGATATCGAAACAGCCTTCTTACAGGAAGGACGGACATATACTTGGTATGTGCAGGCATTTATCGGATCCCGCAATCTTGGGGAGTCTGAATCGCAAACTCTTGAGCGATAACCATAAGGGGTGTCATGATGACGCTGAGACGTATTGCAGTTTTGTCTACAATGATTCTTTTAGTGATCGCTGTGCTTTCTTGCTCTGAAAAGCAGTCTGCAAGTGAAGCGTCTTTGAGCGACGCACAGGAATTGTTGGGAAAGATGGACTATGCCGGCGCAATACAGATTGCCGAGAGTAAGGTGCAAGATGATTCTACGGATTCTGAGGTGTTGGCGTTTTTATTGCGAGCACATTACTTTGCAGGAGATACCACTGCTTACAGGGGGCTTCGTTCCGATTTGGAAGCTAAAGACGCGCCCTCTGCAAAGCTCGCGCTTGGTCATTTCTATTTTTATATTGGCGAGTTTGATAGTGCGGCAAATAAATTTTCCTTAGCATCTTCTTATTCAGGCTATGAAGATGTTGCAAACCATGTTGAGAAGGCGCGGAAGGGACGATTGGCGGAAACGTGGGCTGACTCGGCGTTTCAATCGCTTATGCAGAGCCAATTTCTACTTGCAATAAATCGTTACAACCGTGCCGATTCATTGTGGCAGCAAGTTACCCATGATAATTTGCGCGCAAGAGCGTTGTCGTATCGTGCGTTTGCTTTCATGAGAGCAAGTGATATTCTAAACGCCGAGAAAAATATCACTAAAAGTTACGAAATATCACAAAAGACAGGTGATCGTTGGTTATTGGCTCGCATACTGAATATCTGGGGGAATATAAAAGATTATACAGCCAAGTATCGTGAGGCTATTGAAAAATATGAACAAGCAAAGGAATTTGCTCAAGCCATAAATGACAGACGATTTGTATTGACAGTTGCCGGAAACATCGCGACAACACAGGAAAAAACAGGAGAGATAAGGGAAGCGAGAGCTACATACTTAGAGATTCTTTCTTTTGCTGATATCTTGAGCAAACGGAACCACAACACCACTTTGCACAACCTGGGCCATATGTCTTTAGTGCTTGGTTATTACGATGAGGCCCAAGATTACTACGAAAAGTCAATACTATTTGCAAAAGAACGTGGCGAACGACTTTTAGAAGCTGCTTCGACAAGCGGATTAGGAGATGTTTTCTACTTTCGCGGCCAGTTTGAAGAGGCGGAAGAGCATAAAAAACAATCTATACATATTCATCGAGAAATAGGGAACATGCGGGACGTTTCCGGGGGATTGCGTTCGCTCTCTGAGATATATTCGTACATGGGGCGGTATGATGAAGGTTTAAAAGCTGCACAGAATGCTCAATCTATAGCAGATTCTTTAGGGATAAAAGATATTTCTCTGAAAGCAAAATCCAATATTGCGATGATCTATCAAGCGCAGAAAGATTATCGTTCTGCAAAAGCTATTCATGAAGACGTTCTGCCGCTCGCTAAGGAATTGGAGTATTTTGATTTAGTTCACGCTACAATAACCTTACTTGCAAGGTGCTATATAGAAACAAAGACTTTGCCTGCATCAACAAATGAATGGGAGCAACTGATTGCATATGCTGAAAAGCAGGGACTCCCGTACACAGCTGAGAGCACACGCCTAGTGTTGGCCCTTATATTGAGTGAAAAAGGGATGGAGAATCAAGCGATTGCTTTGCTTGATATGGTTATCGATGCTTCACAATCCAATGGAGATTTACGTCTTTTTGCCGATGCCTTCCTATCTAAAGGAAGCGTCTATGAGAAGATGGGAAGAATAGATCAAGCGTCTCTTGCTTATGAACGCGCTTTGGTCACTCATGAACAAATTGCGAATGCCTTTGGGTCGAGTTTTAGCCGAGCGGCTTATTTTGACGAACTGCGGGAGCACACAGAAAAACAAGTTTTATGGGCGTACACGCTCAAGGAATATCATGATGTTTTCAAATTCGCAGAAAAGGCGAAAGCGCGGACATTCTTGGGTTTGCTTTCTCAGCGTGAAGTTCAATTTTCAGCTCGCGATAATGACCAGTTTTTAAAAAAAGGCTTGCGACTGAGAAGCGAGCTTTCTCGGCGATATTCTCAGTTGGCACAAAACATATCGTCGGGCGAAAGCGGTGCACGCAGTTCAGTGCGTGAGCACACATCGAAACAATTTGAGCAGGCTCAAGCGGCATATTCTGAATTTCTTCACGAAGTAGAGCGAGATCGCCCGATGGTCGGCTCGGTTCTTTCGAGTGCCGTTGTCAGCTTGGAAGATGCTCTTCCACAGATCCCTCAAGATGCGCTATTACTGCAATATGTGGTGTTGGATGATCGAATTCTGATATGTGCGGCGCGTCCGGGAAATCCGCTTCAGGTGTTTTCTGTATCATATTCACGAGCTGTGCTCCGCTCTCACGTGCGCCGGTTTCGCGAAGCAGTGCGCTTGAAACAGCAGAATTGGAAAGAGCAAGCGTCTCGTTTAGGCGGCGCACTCCTTGATTCGATACAAACGGCCGGATTGTTCGACGATGTGAACTCGGTAATTGTTTTGGCCGATGACGTTCTCTATCGTCTTCCTTTCCAAACACTTATGCTCGATGGGGCGGTTTTGGCAAGTCAATTTGTCGTGGTCAATTATCCATCGGCAAGCGTCATGAAATACGTTGCCATGCAACGCCCGGCGCAGATGCGCAAAGAGATTTTGGCGATTGCGTATCCTAAGAGCCCAAGAGGAACGCTTCGATATGTTGTTCCGGAGGCGCAAGCAATTGAAGCGCTCTGGAATGCGCCGGTTCGCGTCATTACTGACGAACATGCGACGAAAGACACGCTCCGGCAGCTTGCCGAGCGGGTCGATATTATTCATCTTGCAATGCATGGCATACCATCGCCGGAAAGCCCGTTGCTTTTTGCGCTTCAGTTCGCACCAAAAAACGAAGTCGACGACGGACGATTCTTTGTCCATGACGCTTTTAGCTTTGCGGTGGATAGCGCATTGGTCGTTCTGAGCGCATGTGAATCGGGGTTGGAAGCGGAATATCGGGCGGGGATTTCTGCCGGCGGAGAGGTCGTTGGATTGGTGCGCGGGTTTCTTTTCGCAGGAGCGAGCGCAGTGGTCTCAACGCTCTGGAACGTCAATGATGAGTCATCATTAACGTTTATGCGTGAGTTTTATACTGAATTACAGAAAACGCATGACGCCGCCGTTGCCGTGCAGTATGCTCAAAAAGCCTTGATTGCCCACCCGAAATATAATCATCCGTATTATTGGGGCCCGTATATCGCCACCGGCAAGTAACCGCCGCTTGCCGGCATACCTCTTCTTTTTCTACAAAAAATTCAGAAAAAACGGTTCGTCAGAGTCATTTAGAGTAAATGGCTTTTCCATGAAAAAGGCCGCGGCTTTATGAAGCGCGCGGCCCGGCGTGTGGGACAGGTTGCTGCCTTTCGGCCGACCCGCTTGGGATTTAGCGCATTGGCGCACTTCCCACATAGCCGACGGCTTTTTACCATGGACGGCTCTGTATGTCAAGAGTGTCTGGATTTGTGATGCCTTCAAAATCGCCCGCTTTTTTATGGTTCCGGCAGTCTCGAAGCATTCTTGCCCTCTGCTGTTTCTGGCTGTTCTCCGGATGCGGCCAGAAGCCCGAGCGCCAGGGGGTCTTTGATGAACATCGTCAATTCCAAAAAGAGATCGGCAAGACCGTGTATGCCTCCGGCAAAAAGAAGACGCAGGAAGATTTTGAGGTCGAATTGATGCAACACGGCTGGGTGCGGCGAGAAATTTTCGGAGCCACGGTGGTTCACCAATGGAAAGCCGGTCAGGACATTTATTTGTGGAATCCGGATTCCCGCCAGTCAATGAAAGTCGGCGTGAGTAACGGCTCTCCGCTACAAAATCCTCGAATTCGCCTTTCGATGAGCGAAGTTCTCGGCTCCGATGCTCTATACGCCTTGGGTTCAGCCCCGTTTGTCATCGACTTCATCGCCGAACCGCCCGGCACGCATATCACCATTTGGCCGCTCGGCGAGCGTAAAATCACTATTTGGTACCGCGTCGAAGAAGTGCAAGTGTTCTGGGGGCGAATCGTCCCTGATATTATCGCGCTCACCATTATAACCTCAATCGCCTTTGCTGTGATGTGGTGCGGGAGCTGGATCGTTCAGAAGCTTATCATGATTCTGACGGCTATCGACGGCATCAGGAAAGAATTATTCGGCCAGCCGCTGGATCGCTATTCTCATTCACGCAATGTGGGGCTGGTCGCATGCATCCTATTTTTCTTTGCCACAGCCTGGTTCCTCAACAGCGCCTCCTGTCCCGGCTCGCCGCCGTCAGCGGACTCACTGCAAAAACAATGGATTACCTATACGCAACTGCCGAATGAATTCGATATGCCGCCGATGCAAACCGCCATTCTCCGAAGAGAAGACGGCTGGATAAAGCCCTACGGTCATGTTGATGATGAAGACAACATCTACTTTTATTCTCAGGATTCACTCAAGTTGCTCTATGTGTCAGTCGGCGCTTACGACACCGTGCAGGTGGGCGCTCCCGCGAATCAGTTCAGCCGGCGCAAAATCGAAGCGAAAAGCTTGATCTTTTTTGCGACCAATGCTGACAGCACGATCTTATTGCATACGCTGTGGCAAAAAGAAATGAATAAGGTGAGTGATCTCTTGCTGCCGCTGTTTTGGGCGTGCATCACTGTTTTAGGTACGCTGGTTTCATACCGTTTTGTCAAACGATGTAACCAGCATGTGAAATATCATGAAATGGAAAAAGAAAAGCGGCACCGGTTCCTTCAAGAACTCGAGATTGAGGCCGCAACGAAGGCGCGAGTTGACGGCGAGTATCGCCGCAGGATCGCGGCTGACGAGCGCCGCGACAAGCAACGATTCATTGATGCGCTTGAAAGCGGGAAACAGAACGCGGAGATGTTGGGCATCGTGCGGCAGAGCATGGAAGAAGTGCTCAGGATCAATGACATAAAGCAGAAAATGAGCGGCGGAAACAGTGCGCCGAAAGAGGTTGGCGCGCCCTCGCCGGAAAATGAACGCGAGAAATGGGACCAGGCCATTGAAATCGATTCCATTGGACGCGACAAGCGCTTTGAAGCAGGGGAGCGCAACGAACAAAAGCTCCAGGCGCGCATTGCCGAGTGCAGACGAAAGCACGCAAATGATCCCGACGCATGTCAGCGCTGTATTGATCGCGCAAAACAGACGTACGCATAAAACGGCCATTCAATGAATGCGGATGAATTCTTAAAAACACTGCCAACGCCAAAAGACTATTTTTCCAAAACGTCCATGACGCCGGAGCAGTTTATCAAGTCGCAAAATACTGATCTCGTTCCGGTCGGCCGAGATCGCAAGGGCATGCAGTTCATCGATCTGGAGCGCCTGAAAACCCACCTGCATATCATCGGGGCTACCGGAAGCGGTAAGTCGTTCTTTTTGGAGCTTTTGATCCGGATGCTCTTATTCATGCGCAAATCCTTCTGCCTGATCGATCCGCTTGGTTTTCTCTATGATTCAGTGGTCAATTACATCGCGCATCATCCGGAGTATGCGGATCGCGTGGTGTTTTTCAATCCAACCGAGCCGAGCGACTACATGGTCGGCTACAATCCGCTTAGAAGGGCGCGGTATTATCCGTCGCTTGCCGAGCAGGTGCGTTCTCTCACGGTCAGCATGATCAAGGTGTTTGAGACGGATCCTGCGATAGCCAAACGGCTCTCCAACACGCTTTCAAATTCGCTTCAGCCCATCATCGAAGCGGGTTTGACCTCGTTTGAGCTGATCCATTTCGCTTTGTCGAATAAAGATACGCGGGATGCAATTCTTTCGCATACCGACGATTTTATTGTCTGCGACTACTGGCGCGGTTTCGATAAACTGCCGCCGCGCAACCAGGGCGAGCGAATTGAGAGCTTTTACAACCGTATTTCCGATTTTGCCCGCAATGAAATGATCAAGGCGACGTTGGGGCAGATCAGGAATGTGATCGACATTGAAGACATTGTTGAGAATCAAAAAATTCTCTTGGTCAACCTCTCGCAAAAAGGTTGGATTTCGGAGAAGGAAAGCTACATCATCGGTACTTTGCTCGTGAACGAACTTTACTACTACGCGCTCCGGCGTAAGCGCAAGGACGCGGTCAAGAAGCCGTTCTATCTTCTCATTGACGAATTCCAGCACTTTCTCACGCCCAACGCTTCCAGCATCCTTGAAACCTGCCGGCAAAAAGGCATGCACATGGTGTTGTCTCACCAGCATCTGGGACAGCTTGTCAGCGAGCATCTCGATCCGCCGACCGCGATTTACGACGCAGTGATGAGTCAGGCGCGCAATAAGATTATCTTTAGCGTGTACTTCCAGGACGCAGAAAAGCTGGCATGGCTTTTTGCGCCGGAATGGAATCTGGCTGAAGTCAAACATCAGCTTTTTCGCACGACCGTGCTCGGGTACAAGATGCATAAAATGATGCTTTCGGGCACTGCGAGCGGAAGCCATAACGCACATTCCGAAGGCTCGGGGAGCGCGAGCGCCTCCGGATCGGGCATGACCACAAGCTCCGGCGAAGTGATCCTGCCGGAAGGGGATGGTCAAGGCGTTGCTTCAGTTCATGAATCATCCGCCAGCTTTGATTCGATGATGAGTTCCTGGAGCGAATTCAGCGCGCATATGGAAGGCACGTCGAAAGTCAAAAGCTCACATGAAGCGTTGATGCTCATGCCGATCATCGGGAAAGAGCTGGCGAGCCGGGAATTTTGGGGCAAGGAAGAGCAACATTTCAGGCAGATGGTCAAGCTGATCGCCATGCCCAGACAGCACGCTATCGTCAAATTGGTGGACGAACCGAGCATGATGGTGAAGATTCGCACGATTTCGCCCTATCCGGAAGACGCCGAGAAGATCGAGCACGCGCTTTCGCTTTCGCGCTCACATACGCCCTCGATCTATTTGCCGTTTCGTGAGCGCCTGGAGCTTTGTGAAGCAAATACCGCCCGGCTCTTTGGAGCGGCTCCGGAAGACGCTCAGGTCGTCGAGATTGTCGATGCGCATGGTGTTGTCGCAAAAACGACTGCCGAGCGTACGGATGATGAGCTAATGGATTTTTAACGGCGGTTTCTGGTATGATGCAGACAATGCAAAAGAAATGGTCAAAATACAAGCGGCCGGAACAAGACGCGCGCGGGCCGCTTCGGTTTACGGATCGTGATGCCGAGATTCTCGAATTATTTTCACCGAATGAATTCCGGTTTCTCACCGGAGAAATCATTTCGTGCATTACCCGGCGCCACATCAAGAGCATTCGCAGGCGGCTCCGGACGCTGTGGGAACATGAATATTTGTCAAAATATTACCCGCCGAACAGCTATGAAAGCGTCAACAACAAAGAAGGCGGGAGTCAAAAGGCGGTGTATTACCTCTGCGAGCGTGGCCGCACCTTTTTGAGCGAACATCTCGAGCGCCGGATAAGAAAAGTGATTTTTGACCCGAGCGCGCCGCATCCGAATTTGCCGCACACTATCGCCACGAATCGATTTCGCGGCCTGGTCAT
Organism: uncultured Deferribacteres bacterium; assembly: GCA_964014485.1. Lineage (GTDB taxonomy): Bacteria > Zhuqueibacterota > Zhuqueibacteria > Zhuqueibacterales > Geothermadaptataceae > CAXHAT01. Next base: position 29,978 of record CAXHAT010000059.1, on the reverse strand, counting down.
GGCCGCGTGCGACCAAGCGGGCGTCGATATGCCCTACAGCTATCCCGATCGGCATTTCATCAGTATGTCGTTTCGTCTTGGTTGGTCGCAAGATGCGCTGGAAACCACGCTCGAGCCGGATTGGTTTTTTGCGATTAAAGACGGCGGGAAACCGATTCGAAATTTCTTTCTGGAATTGCAGACTGCCAAGCGGCGCACCAAAACAACGCGCCAGGCAAAAGAGCGGGCAAAGACTCTCCTCACCAAATTCCGCAAGTACTACTACTTCTGGAAAAAGAAGATAACGGACAAATATCCAAACGAGAAGTACTCTGATATTCAGGAACTCAGACGTATGCGCGTCTTGGTTCTCGTGACGGATGATATGAAAGATCAGGAATTCGAAAATCTGATCGCGCTTTCGAAGCAGGCTGATGAGCAGGGCATGGGAGTGCGGTTGTTCTGGTTCGCACGAGCGGCGGATTTTGATCTAACACAGCCAAAGAGCGCGTTTAAGCCGGTGTGGAGAACAGCGGTTGACAAGGAACGGTATAGTCTGGTTAACTGAATACAAACTTTCAGAAAAAATGAAGTCTGCCAGTCTTGGTAAATAAAGCGAAAGATAGATCAATATTAACTTATGGGGAAGAAACATGTGTTTGCGGTTTTAATTTTTTTAGCGGCAGCTTTGGTCACAGTGTTATCCATTTCTAATGTAAATCATGATGAAAAGTCGCCGATAAAACAAGTTGCTGAAACGAACTCCACGGCGTTGCAACAAGATGATGGCGATACGTCGAATGAAACCAGCACGTCGACAATATCTTTGGATTTTGCTGTTCCTGAAATTGACACTATCGAATGGCTGACATATCGTGATTCTGTTCTAGAAATCGAATTTAAGTACCCAAACACTTGGCCGGAACCAGTAATACGGACAAATATACCGAAAAATATTACTTGGGCTCTTGATGTCGGGCCTCTTGGTAAAGGTTTTTGTGAAGGCTCAGACTGTTATGTTTATCACCTTTCAGGCAAATCGGGAGGCGACTATGAATTAGAGCGACAACGAATTAAGAATGAAGGGTCTACAATATTCAGCGATGTTTTGAGAGAAGACGGCGTGAGAGTAATCCGATATACTGCTGACGGAATTTGTTCTGAGTTGCAAGGACTAATGCTCTACAAAAACACCTCTGTCGCTTTTGGTGTTCGTTGCGGCATGGACGACCCGGAAAAGTATAGTATTCATAATACGATTATAGAAAATTTTAAATTCCTCGAGACTCATTAAATCTATAGCTCATTGGGTTTTTAGACCTAAGTTCTCCACTCTGTAACGGGGCTTCATTTTCACAAGAGATGCTTGCGGCATTTTTTAACAGAATCAACTAAAGTCTTTTATCAAATTCCGGAGGATAGTCATGCAATGTCTGAGACGTTGTTTTGGGATTTCAGTTATACTCGCTTGTATGCAAACGCCGATTTTTGGGCAACTTGCGGAAAATGTCTATTTTGATTACCCGGTAGCTGTAGAAAGCTACGATCCGTACTCATTTGGTCGCCCGCTTGGGGTTTATTCTTCTGTAAATCAAAAATACCATCTTGGTGAAGATTTTCAGTTGTCAGCTCAGATTCCGATTTCCAATATTGCGGACGGAAAATTAGTAAGATATCAGCAGAATGGCAGTTGCTCGCCGACTTGCCAATATTGCGGGTACGGAATCTTGTATGCAGTTGTTCAATACAGGCTCAATCGAAGCCTGAGAGTTCCTGTAGGAGTTCATAGAGAAGATGTCAGCCGCGATTTTACAATGGTGTATGGGCATATTGTCGAACAACAAGATCCAAGCAATCCCCAAAGTCCGAAAACCAGCTTTTCCAAACCTCTGAGCGAAAGTATTGATATTGCTGGTGGAGAAATACTTGGTTGGATTGCACCACATAACGGAGATTGTGATCCCGATGATCTGAACGGCGATGGCGATGAACATTTGCATCACGGCAGTAAATTTGGCCTTACAGACCTCGTCCTTGGTTATAACTCAAACGATGAGTCTGATCATTGTCCTACTCATATTGTCATTGCGGCATCGCGTGTTGGCGTTGTTCGGGAACCATCGTTCGGAGATATTTCATGGGATGGCATAGAAAACGATAATGTGATCCAGCGTTCCGAAGCATTCTTCAATAAATGGTGGGAGTTTATGGAGCTTGACAACTATCATAATAAACTTGGACGCCCACACAACAATCATCCTGACGCTTCTCAAGGGGATGCTACTGACTTCGTACATTGGTGGGGCGTTGGGCCAACTCCAGCCGCAGGTTTTGGCGTTTGGGTGCAGGATTTTTATCAACCATACGCAGGACAATCGCGATTTGCACACGGTCACACTGCTTTGATTTTCAATCAGGACAGCAATGCCGTTTATTTGCTTAAAGAAGGGTTTTGGGATTGGTACATGAATGAGGGGGCGTACAGTAATCTTGGTGCGCCGCTTAACGATGAATATGGCCCAGCTAATAATAGAAGACAAGATTTTGAAAGAGGGTATTTGGTTTGGAATGGAGTAAGCGTTCTTGCCTACAACAACGATGGGATACAAATCTTACCACGCAATGTTAATATCCAGGCGAATTTTAGCACTGCAACATCCCTTGCCAAGGCGCGGAGCAAAAATTCTCGTTTGAATGCGCAATCTGCTGAAATCTGGCACAACGGCAACCTTCTGGGCACAACTCCTTTGGATATCTCTGGATATGAAGGATTCACCTATGCGATGGTTGCAAGAGCAAATGGTTACTATGATAAACCATTTACTTATGATGTTGGGAGCGCTGATATGGAGGTTTCGGTTACTCTCGATCCCTATATTCCGACGCCGGCAGGAACTGGCAAGCTGACCGTTGTCACAGAACCGTCCGGAGCGCAAATATATCGAAGCGGTACCCCCTGGCCGTCTCTTGGGCAACTCACGTCTATTTTTGATGAACCTCTCTCTGTCGGTAATTATCAATTTACAATTGAAAAAACAGGATTTGGAACAACAACAATCAATTTTTCAATTGATTCTAGTCAAACGACCTTTGTAAGTGTTGATCTGAGTCCTCCTGCATACCCAGACACCGTAGAAGCCGAAGATATGGCCGGTGTCGGTACGTTAGTTCCAGATGAGGGGATGTGGTTGACAACCCAAGCTGATCCGCAAAATTGGTTTTTACTCCAGGACATCGGTATACCTGATACCGGTTTAGTGGAGATTGAAGTGATAGCCAGAGCAGACGGCGCTGTAGGATTGAACTGGCCGCGTCTTGAAGTCAAGCTTGGCGGCGGGCTCGGGACTCGTGAGGTTAATACCAGCCTGATGAGCTGTTATTTCTATAAAGAGATTACCCAGGGAAACTCTGATATTCTTGAAGTTCTGCTCGATGAAGTGACGCGTCAAACCGCAGGGCATGCTGTGTTCGTTGACAAAGTGATTTTGCGCTATGTCAACGCTCCAAGACCCGATCCCGACCCGCTTCCGCCGCCAACATTTCCAGTCTATGGCTACACTTTAGATCAATACACTATCGGGCTTTGGAATATGTCTGGCGCTTTAGGTTCAGCAGGGAAGCGCGAAAATCAGTCCACGGGAAGTCTTTTGACCGAAATTGGCGTTGGATCTGATGAAGGCGTTGGTTCAGAGCCAGACGGCTCATATTCACTCACACGCGGCCAAAGCCGTTTGCGCACTGACCTTGATACTGAGATTGACGGTTTGTCTGCGTTTACGTTTGAAGGATGGTTTTTCTTTGACAACACGCAGACGAACCAACTGTTCGGAAGATGGGACGCAAACGCCTCAATGACCATTGAGTGGAATCAGAACGGGACTTTTTATGTATTCATTGCCAGCTCTCCGTCTGATCCGGGCAACCATCGGGCAGAATATCCTTTGTTGCTCCAAGACAATCAGTGGTATCATATAGCTGTCGTGTTCGATGGCGCAGGAAGTTCAAATAGTGACCGACTCAAGCTGTACCTTGATGGCGTACAGCAAACGACATGTACTTTTTGGGGGACGATCCCGACGAATTTGACCACGCTCGGTGCCGGAGAACCATTGATTTTCGGGAATTATAAAGATTCCTCGCACGGTTCATCGATGGGCGGCAGGATCGGGCCGGTGAGGGTGAGCGATATTGCTCGAACGGATAGTGAGATCGCGTCATCTGCAAATGGAACGATTCCATTTATAGTTTCTCCGTCGAATTGTTCTCTCAGTCCTCAAAATAATTCCTGCACAATTTCCGTGAGTTCGCAAGACAGTTGCACAGTGACTCCTTCTGTGTCTTGGCTGAACGTGAGTTCGAGTAGCGTTTACGGCTTTAATCAAATGGTGACCGTAACGGCTGACACCTCTGGCCTTGGCGGCGGAACGCATGAAGCAGTGATCAATTTTGTTGCGGGGGATTCTTCACAGGCGGTCTCTATAGCCCTCGAAATGGAAGAGGAGCTGTATGATCAATTTACCATTGGTTATTGGGACATGGAGGGTGTTGTCGGCTCTGTTCAGAAAAGGACAAACATGGTTTCTGGAGACCTCTTGACGGAAGTAAGCGTAGAATCCGCAGACGGTCATGCTGGCGACCCCAACGGCGCATACGGATTTGTAAAAGCCAATCATAGCCGTTTGCGCACGGATATTGATACTGAATTGAACGGTCTCTCACAGCTTACTTTCGAGTTGTGGGTGCAGTTTGATAATCCAAACAACAACGCGTTCATCGGGCGCCTTTCGGACGGTGATTTTAGCGCGGAATGGCAGGGGGCAAATAACCCTTTATATATTTTTATAAATAATGCTTACGGCTACAGCGCGGCGCAAGCAAGAGATACCAACGCATGGTATCATCTGGCGTTGGTATACAACGGTGATGGGGCATCCAATTCAGAAAAGCTGAAGCTTTATATCAATGGAAATGCTATCGGGCTATCATTCAGCGGCACGCTTCCCGGCAGTTTCCCAGATTTGGGTTCAAATCCGCTTATACTCGGCCACTCTCGAGATCAGAACACAGGGTCGGCGTCTCTTGGCGGAGCAATTGCCGCAACCAAGATTAGTAATGTGGCGCGCTCGCCTGAAGAAATTTTACAGTCGTATCAGAATGCATTTGTAAAGAGGGGCTTAAATCAATCTCGGCAGGTCGTTAGCCTGCCCACTGTTTTCGCCTTGCATCAAAACTATCCAAATCCATTCAATCCGGAAACCAGGATTCGGTTCGATCTGCCCAAACAGGAAGATGTGACGTTGGAAATATATGATATTGTTGGCCGCAAGGTGAGGGCTTTGATTGTTAATCAGAACTATCCAGCAGGACAGCACGCAATCATTTTTGATGGACGAAATAATTCAGGCGAGATTCTTCCAAGCGGCGTTTACCACTATAGATTGACCGCCGGCGCATTTTCAGCAATCCGCAAAATGGCATTTCTTAAATAATGGACGCGCCATTTGTCGAATATGATTCATAGAGCGCTTTTTTCGTTAGAGAAAGGCGCTTTTTTGTTTAATGAATCGATTTTACTCTGTACCCTAAGACACGCCTTGCCTGTGATGTCTTGCTTTTTACTGATTAAAATACCTTCGACCCAGCTTCAAAAGAAAAACTCTTGTGTTTTGATGGAAAATGGTTATTTTACAAGAGTTGCCTTCAAGGCAACTCTTGTAGGAAACTTATGGTACACAACATTTATAATGACTTTCAACGAGATTTAGCTTTGCTGATTCGTAGTACGCTGGCAAAACACAATCTCAAGAAAAACGCAGTTGCTGATGCGCTGAAAATAAACAAATCCAACCTAACAAAAATTACAAAAGAAGGAGGAGTGGTACCAAGCGCTGATACTTTGGCCAAAATCACAGCAATTATTCTCAGGGAATATAAAGATTTGGAGTTCAAAGGCGAGCTTCTTCAGTTAATTAGCAATTATTCGGAAGAGCGCTTCAGGATAAAGTTTTTGGCGTTTTTGATTTTGGAGATGTCGGATGATTTAGAAAACACTGCTCAAAAGTTAGAAAAATCTATTGACGATCTTCTAGCATGAGCTCACTTTTATTATACAAATACTTTTTGCAAGGAGGTGATGCTTAGAGATATGCACGAACAGAATTCGTAATGGGGAAGCGACAAAAATCACATTAAACAAAACAGAGGTTTCTCTTTATGAAAGAGCAACTAAAACGTTGGTGCTTCGATACAAGCTGATTGTCGCTCTGCTTTCGAAAAACAGTTGCAGTGGAAGCTGAATGATCCGCCCAACACGGAAAATAAAGTTGAAGTTGCACTGACCCTGTTTGCGACAATGTCAACAACCTACTCTGAAAGAACTATCAACATGATAAAGGAAAAGATTATGGACCATAGCTATATTCTGAACGAATCGTAGGCGTTTTACTTGTCTCCGGAATAACCACTTAATTCGCGATGGCGTTTTGTCGGATTGCTCTTCCCCACAAGGAGGTAATTATGACAAAACCCACATTTGACAAATTGAACCTTTTAGCCATTCAATATTCATGCTTGGCTAAGAGAGCGCGCTCCAGCGCAAAGATGTTTGAGGTATTCAATCCCAAGCTTGCAAGCAAGCTTGAGTTGATAGGCTCTCATGCAAATGGAGTCAGCAATTCAATAGATGAAATTGTCATGATCCTTGACGATTCTCCGATCACAGATGCTGACTTGGATGCTCTTCTGGCGACTCTTACTCCCGAAGAGCGCGAAAAATTTCTTGAAAGCTTACTGAAAATTCTCAAATACATTCCGTTTCCTTTTGTCGTCGAACAATTATTCGAATTAATTTGATAATAAAACCGGGGTCAAGAAGTAATACCGATTGAACGCTGTTTAGAATCCTAAGATTACTATTTGTTGGATTGTTTTCTTGAAGAAGTTTGATCAATGCGCAAAAGTTTTGATCGGCGAGGAACTCGATGTGAGGTGGCGGTTTTAGACGGCGGGGCACTCCATGATTTCTGAAGTTAAACTGTAGTGATCAGTAATAACAATTTCGGTCATGGGGGCGCCTACGATCAAATAGCCTTTCCGGAATCACAGTGTTTAAGAACACGAAAGCCTGAAAGCAAAAAATCAAGCAATATTGTCAAAAGAGCATTCTTTGTAACAAAGAGGACGTTCGTTTAAATGCGTACAAGTTTTACTGATTGGCATTACTCGTCGCCAAAATGCGATGAGGCGTTGTATGAGTTTCTTCAGCATGCAGTTGATTGTGATTGGGCTGAAGTGACAAAGACGTTGTCTGATATTGACTTTTGCCATCCAGAGAGAGAAGCTACCACATCTTTCCCTGCACTCAATTTCATTTACTCGCTGAACTTGTTTGCTTTTTTGATGATGTTAACTTGCTTGTTATATGCCCAAGGAAATTTGCATGGCGGCTAAGGAAGGGGAGAGATGTAATTACGTGTAGCTTTTCAAATTCGAATTTTTCAAAAAAGCAGGCTATGGTTCCATGGTTCTGCTTTTTTTTTGCCCATTATTTCATTGTATTCAGCCGAACAAGAAGAGCCTAGTAGTTCACCTTAAACGTCGGACTGTCCTCCGGCCGCGATTTCCTGCGATCATACAAGCGCGTCGTGGCAATGTTGGCGTGTCCAAGCCATTCCTGCACTTTTGAAATATCCGCCTCATGATCAAGCGCATTGGTCGCGGCGGTCGCACGGAGCGAATGCACGCCAAAGCCGTCGATCTCGTGCAAGCCGACCAGCTCGCCATACTTCATCACCATTTTATACACCCCGTCCGTCGTCATCTTCCCGTCCAGTCTACCGTTAACGTTATTTCTCAGCGGCTGAAACAGCGCCGACGCCGGTTGATCGTCGTGACCCAACGCCTCAAGATAATCCGTGATCAAGGTCAGCGTCCCCGGATGCAAGGGCAAGTAACGAATCTTGCGCCCCTTGCCATGCACGCGCACATGCGGCACCCCGCGCCGCTGGGTTAAGTCGCGTACTTTCAGCGCGCACAACTCCTCGCGGCGCAAGCCGTGATACAAAAACACCGACAAAATCGCCTGGTCGCGTTTTCCTTTTAACGTCTGAGAATCCGGCGCATCGAGCAGACGGCGCGCCTGGTGATCGCCAATGGCCGGCGTCTTGCCCTCATAACTCTCCACCGCCGGCCGCTTCACCCCCTTGACCGGATTATGGCTGACGGCGTTGTTGTCACAGAGATATTCAAACAGGGAAGAGAGCGCGGCGAGCTTGCGCCGAATGGTCGCTCCGGACAAGGGCTGATCCGGCAAACCCTTGCGCGCCACGACGCGGCGCTCGAGCGCCGAGCGCCAGGCGATGACGTGGGCGCGGGTGACGAGGCGGAATTCCTCCGGCGATCCAATACCAACGAAGCTCATGAAATCCTTAATATCAATCTGGTAGGCGCGGCGGGTGCGGGGATTGTCGATGTTGGCGAACCACTCGACCTCGGGCGGGACTTGCGCGAGCTGCTGAAAGTCGGCGCGCGACAACAAGCCGTTCGCGCCGGACTTGACGGATAATTTTTGGGGATTGCTCATGCCTCTATTTTACTATTGATAAAATACGTTATCAATAGTAAAATAATCGATTCAATATCTTTTCCCCGGACCGCTTTTTCACAGACTCTCTTTGGTTTGGGATGTTTGACGAAGGTGGTGAGAAAAAATATTGCGGTTACAACAAAAGCTGTTTCGGGTTGTTGGTTTTGAAAATGTTGGATATACAGATAACCGCCAACATTAATTCAAGACGACACCCTTGTTTTTCAATTGACTTTTGATTGTGGTGTCTGTAAATTAAAAGGCCCGCATGTCACATGCGGGCCTTTTAAATCAATATGATGCAGAAAGCGAAATTTTGGCCGATCTCTCTTTCCACATCCATTTATGATAACGAACAAATCGACCAGGGCCTTGTTATGCCCGCGATCAATTTATCCGAAATTCCGTTGTATCATATAATCGTGATATGCTGTTTCCTCGCCTTAAAGCATCTAATTTACGCCTACCTGTTCTGGTTATCCATTAAGAAGCGCAAGCAAACAACACTTTCAATAGGCATCATCTCTTGCAAGCTCGAAAGCGGAAAACGTTTATCGAGCGAGAAGGAACAATCAAAATTCCTAAAAAAATCAAGGAGTAAGGAGATGCTTTGAAGCAAGCAGTTCGTCCAAGCTGGGTTTTCCTGTTTGTTGTACTGCTCACGGTATCGGAATCAAAGATGCGCTTGCGGAAAAAAATCTGCGGTTTCTTCGCGATATTTTTCCCCAGTTCCCCGATTCCGTCAAATACTTCGATAGTACAATAAGCTGTCGTCAGAATAATTACAATGCGTAATAGGCGTTTTTGATAAGTAAAATGCTTATTAGCATTAAGGCATTTGGCTAATTATTTAAAAACATTCTATTACACTACCAAACCAAATGAAAGCTAAAATACTTCTTGTAGATGATTCTAATCTTATTCTTGAGGCCATTCGTGCTCTATTAGAAAAATATCAAGAAATTGATGTTGTTGGTGACACTAACACAATTGCTGATGTTGCCAAATTGACCAACCAACTATCGCCAGACGTAATAATCATGGGTGTGGCATTGACGCGCTTTACAAACGACATTACCAGTGTGATAAGACAAATTGCAACAAGCGGACGTGTCAAAATTATAGTTCTTTCAGAAAATGGAAAAGTCGAATATGTAAGAAATATAATACACGCCGGGGCGCAAGGGTATTTGTTAAAGACATGCACCACAGATGAACTTATAGAAGCCATTCAAACGGTTATGCGTGACGGCGTTTACTTTACTCCGGAGGTTTCAAAAATAATGATGATCGATTATGTTAACTACATACGACATCCGGTTCAGTCACGCCAATTTAATTTAAGCGCTAGAGAATTGGAAGTTTTGCGTTTTCTCGCACTTGGGGACAACTCAAAGGAGATTGGAGCGCAATTGCATATTTCTTCAAAAACCGTTGACGCACACAAACGTCGGCTGATGTCGAAGCTCAATATTTCCAACCTTGCAGAACTGGTTAAATTCGCGATACGCAATGAAATCATCGATATGGGTGAGTAATTAGGATGCGGAGGCAACGAGCATTATTATCCTCGAGCGCTTTTTCACAATCTTCTAGGGGAAAGCCAAGCTCTGTTCTATTGTCAGCGCTGTAAAATAAAAGCGGAAAGCCTGGTTGCAGCGCTTTCCGCTCGACGAACAATTTTGCCGTGATTTAGAGAAATCCCATGTTGCGCTTGCGTAAGCGCGTTAGCGTCTGAATATCGATGTTCGGGATGTGATTGGCCTTAGATTCCTGCTTTTCATAAGCGTCGCAGAGGGTGTCCGCGACCGCGAAAACGCCGTAATGATAATCTCGCCGCTTCACGCCGTCATGTAACAACAAATGCTTCAGCAGCCCGATGACGACCGGCCACAGCCCGCTCCGATGGACGTTTTCCACCAATTGACCAAGCAACGCTTTTGCCGTGCGCTCTGAATCCTCGGTTTCTCGGTCGTCATAAACTTCGTGCATGCTGATCTCGTTTTGGATCAGAACGTACCCGCATCCAGCGCACGAAATCTCGACGACCGTCTCAGTCTGTTCAACCGGTTCCGATAAGCCGGTCGGCTCGCCGATGTTGTCAGCGGGATAAAGCCGTTGTTCCCACACCAGCTTTTTGAAGCTTTCCGTGTTGCCACATTCCGGACACTCGTAAGCGGCGTTGATCTCCATATTCATTTTTGAAAATCTCCTTTTGTGAAATGACAATGAACGAAGGGTTTTGGGTTCATTGTAACACGGCCGGAGAGCGGGGTGTGACGAGCTCGCAGAAAGCCGAGTCCGTTGCGTTTTGATTCAATACAAAAACAGAGGATTGAGCGGCAGGAGAATTGAATATTCGACTGCAGGCTCAGGGATTCGCTTTCTGAGCGATTCTCAGCGCGTTCATGCACCGTTTTTCGGGGGATTGCCCGCCTTTCCGCATTGCGATACACTCAGAGCGGTGACGTTCACCCAAAACAAAACCGTTCCTTAATAACCAAAGGAGGAGATCGCAATGCTTCCCCCAAACAGCTATTCTAAAGTTGCCGTTCTGCCGTCATGTGATATTTGCGGCGCAGACGCACGTTTCGACGCCAAAACCGTCTCGGACATATGGGTTAAAATGTGCCCGCTGCACTTCCAAAAACTCGGCGCCGGCGTCGGCTTGGGACGCGGCCACATGCTCGTGCTCTATGATCCGCCGGAAGCCGCGCAAATCCGGAAATGCCCAAACTGCGACGCTGACCTTGACCTCAACGATTCTTATCAACGGCATGAATCATTCGAAGGATCAAAAAGCGTCGTGACCTGGCGCTTCGCATTCAATCTCAATTGTTCCGGATGCGGGTTTCTTGGCAAGACGATTGCGGAAGACGTTTTTGCCACATTGGAAACGCCGGCGTTTCTGCAGAACGTTTCCGCAGATGAAAGGAGGGCGTGATGCAGGAATCGCCGTTTAAAGAAGAACTCGCACAAATCCCCCCGCTTGATGCGGTCAGGGATACGCCGGTCGACGAGCGGATTCTCTATCTGCATTTCACGCGGGCAGGCGTTGACTGGTATGTTGCCGGGTTTGACGGAAAAGATACGTTTTACGGCTTTGTTGACTATCATGATCCGATCAACGAAGCCGAATGGCAACTCTTTTCCTTTTCCAAGCTCAAAAACAAACGCAGCGACAATATTGAGATCGAGTTGGATCCTTATTGGTCTCCGATAAAGTTCTCGGATCGCCCTATCGATCTCATTGAAGTCGATCTGCCGAAATTGACGCTGACCTGCGGAAAGTGCGGCGAGCCGCACACCGACCTGCTTCAGCTCGTGATCGCCTACGTCAAGATCGCGCCGCACAAAACGCCGTGTTGCGGCAAGGCGGGGCGGTTCAAGGAAAAAGAAATCCTGAGCCATATTCGGGCGCTCTTGCATACTGAAGAAAATAAACGGGAGGCTGCTGTCAATGACGAAGTCCACTAAGGTTTTCTATACCATCGTGCAAGGGGAACACGAGTATCTGGATGAATTGGTCGTTCATGAGAGCGCGATGAGCGCGAAAAAGGCAATTACGGAGATTGCGCTTTTGTGGACGGATGCAGGAAGCAGGTCGCAATTTATTCAGGAGCTGCTGCAAAGCGACTTTGCCATGATCCCCAATGATTCTCGAGCAATCAAGAAGGTTCATTGGCAAAAGCTCGATGACCTTGAGAGCGCCTGGCAAACCCACGGGCCGGTCATCGAGAAAGCTCTTTCACGCTTGCTGGACGGTGAAGCGAACGGGAAAGACAAAACCGCTGCGTCCGCTGCGGTTGCATTCATCAAAAACACGCTGGATTTATAATTTCAGCCATCACCCAATAGCCGAGGTTCTTATATTGAACCTCGGCCTTTTCTTTGAAATCCGCTTTTTAGCCCAGTCGAATTGAAGCTCTCGTTGAAAAACTGAAGATCCGGTATAATGGAAACGGATCGCAAAAGCGCGCCTGTTGCACGCACGGCAACAGACCTGGCTGCACATAATTTCAATCTTCTATTCTCGAAAAATCAACCAACAGCAAAAGAGCAAAACAACTGAACGCAACCGCTCAGGCCTGCCCTCATTCGGGTAAAACTTTCCGATACAAAGTTGTCGATCTCTTCGCCGGCGGAGGCGGCATGTCGTTGGGCTTTTTGAACGCCGGCTTTAAGATCGAGGCCGCTTTCGATCATTGGCCTTCGGCAATTGAGTGTTATCGCGCCAATTTTCCGGATCACCCGATCATCGAACTCGATCTTTCCCGAGAGGACGCAGCAAAACATATTGCGAAATACAATCCTGACATTATTATCGGCGGGCCGCCGTGCCAGGACTTTTCTTCTGCGGGCAAAAGGAATGAATCCTCGGGACGCGCGGAATTGACAATCAGGTTCGCTCAAATCGTTGCGGAAATAAAACCGGCGTGGTTTGTCATGGAGAACGTCGAGCGCGCGAAGAACAGCCGCTCAGTCAACGATGCCGCTAAAATCTTTCAGAAGGTCGGGTACGGGTTAACCCGTATTGTGCTCGACGCCAGTTTGTGCGGCGCGCCGCAAAGAAGAAAGCGCTTGTTTATAATTGGCGAATTAGACGGAAAAAATGATGCGCTGAGTGATCGACTTTTGGAAAATCTCGCCGAAAAACCGATGACAATGCGTGATTACTTTGGCGAAAGTCTTGATTTTGAACATTACTATCGCCACCCGCGCAGCTACAAGCGGCGGGGAATTTTCAGCATTGACGAGCCGAGTCCGACGATTCGCGGCGTAAACCGTCCTATGCCGAGCGGTTATCCCGGACACCCCGGCGACAGCGCACCAAAGTCAGCGGACATACGCTCTTTAACAACCGAGTTGCGCTGTCAAATCCAGACTTTTCCGGAACGCTTTGTTTTGAACGACTCTAAAACGGCGACGGAACAGATTATCGCCAATGCCGTACCGGTCAAGCTGGCTGAATACGTCGGGATGCAACTATCGAATCATATTCATGAACGCTCTTCTTGCCAACTCTAATTCTTAGAAAAATTGAAAGCCTTTCAGGGTTTTTTCATTTCACTCCATCTTTTGGGGCAATAATATGATTCTATAGTAGGAAAAACCTTTTCACATTATGATAATAAGCAATGCGGGGGTTCTTGTTACGAATCCCGGCCGCGAAGAACTCAAAGAAGCCGTAGATTGCACTTTCAACAACCTTTTCTCTGTGAATTCAGCATAACATAACGTCCTTTATGTTATACTAAAACGGCTTTTGAAAACAAGCGCGTTGGGTTAGATTTAAAAATTTTTGTATGCGGAAAGAACGGGGTTAAAGCGGCAGGTCAGTTTTGGAGAAAGCCAAAGGCAGCGTTAAGACCGCCTTTGGCTTTTAAGAAGAGTTATTTTACAATTAAAATGCCAGATTCATTGAGCTTTGAAGCTTTGCCCAGGCCGTTTAGAGAAAGTAAGCGTTCATTGTTGTTTTCATCTCTTTCCTTAACTTTATTTGTTCCGTCGACAATTGCGGTCAGCTTGTAGGTGCCTGGTCGCGGAAATCGATAGGTGAACTGTATTGTCGCTCTTTCATCAGGCTCCAAGCCTTGTAGTTTTACAGATTCTCGGTCGATTTCAGAAAAACCGCCATCATCTTCTTTTTCTTTGACCACCACCACAACTTCGCTGTTTGGAGCGGCTTGTGTTGCCACATTCTCTTCTGGTCCTGACGAATTTTCTGGTATGTTTTCCGCTGTAACATCGAAATCTACGTCTTCTCCATGATTTACTTCGCCGTCACCAGAACGAGCAAAATAAGAAAAAAGCTGAATAACTAAATCCGGGCGCTTTAGAACAAATTCTGTGATTATTGTTGGAACATCACACGCCGAAAGCATGAATGGCATTAAGAGCACTACAAGCAGCTTGGCTCTCTTACGAACAGTAACATCGCGTTTGTACTTCATAATATCTCTCCTTTTGAAGTGGTATTAGTGTGAACAAAAGCGCCAAAACGGCGCTCTTGTTATGTAGCTTTTATCGTTTTAGTGTTGGAGAATATGGCGGCTGTTTAGAGCGCGAGTAAGGTATTAGAATCCATCTTCCATACCTAAACACCTTTAAATAGTATCGTCCATTCCTAACAACGAGTCTCGGTCGGGGACGAGATATAGGTGTTTTTGATTTATAGCCATTGTTGACTTGCGAATTAAGGCCTGAGCGTCCCCAGAAGCCGCCAGCTGTTGGGCGATTGCTCAAACTCAATTCTTTGGAACTAATTGAGAGTTCGATCCTTTTTCCTGTTCGGTTTGATACGCGCAGTACAGATCTTCCTGCTCCGTAGGGTACATGGGCTCTGCCTGATCCTGTCAAGTCATCAATGTGTTCATTTTGGAAAGATTTGTAGACTTTCAGGGGATTTATCCTGAAATTTGAGCGAAACCATGCTTTTAATCGTGCGTGCTTGCTTGAAGAGCCGTCGGCAAAACGAACAGCATAGAAAAGTGTACCGCCGCCTGCCAACCCATTCCACCGCCAAACCGTTCCTCTGCCGCCTGGTTCAATGATGTATGTGTCGACAGCTCCTCTTCGAACTCGTTTTACACCATGGTTCTTTTCGCCGTCTATTGCTTTACCGCCAGTGTGATGCCACGCTGTTTTACCAGTAGCCACGGTTCTATCTTTTACTGCATCCCAACCTTTTTTCGCCCAACCAAATTGAGCAAAGACTGAATTTGTTGCGCTGAATTGCATCAGGCTTGTTAAGACTATGCAAAACAATGATCTTTTTGTGAGTAACATAATAAGAACCTCCATGCATAAAATCAACAAAAAAGAGTTAATTAATCATTAATAATTAATGATTAATTCATCAAAAGCGAAGACTGTGCCAAGGTTGTTTTTGCAGAAGTTCCTGCTAAACGTAGAGTAGAAATTTTGTAGAAGGGGTTAAAAGCGTGTATATAAACAACAGGGTGGGTACAAAAAAAGCAGTGCATAATGCACTGCTTTTTAAAAGAAGTTTAAGAATTAGAAGGTCATTTTTGTTCTTCGGAAGGGGCAACACCTTTAAGCAAACTAAGCACTCTTTGATTGACTTTTGCTCGGGCGGCTAAAGTGTCGGCGTTGATTGTAATGTTATCAATTTCGGGGCGATTCGCTGCATTGACCGAAACACTTTTTGTGGGGAAAAGCTGTGTCCAGCCAGCACCAGGCTTGATCACCTGATCCGTTGTTTCGTTATAGCCATATATTTTGTAACCCTCGTTGATGCGATCATGCACCCACTTAAAGACCGATAGCGCATCTCGAACCACCTCTGCTTTAGACGATGCGTCCCTTTGGTCGACCAGGTCTTCAAGAAAACTCATGGTTTGTTTGTGGAGAATGAACTGAATCTTGAAATGTTTGTGTTTTGATGCTCGTCGTCCAGGTTTTTTGTTTGAATTATCTGAATTTCCCATTCGTTTAGGACTCCTTTGATTCTGAAGGATACTCCACCAGAACAAATATTAGCCGTGATTTACCAGACAATCCTGTTATTTTTAATTAGGCGAGACGAAGACTCCAAACACCAGAGCCACATTTCCAAAATAAATCACAAGCTTCAGTTACCAGAGTTTATCGTGTGATCTTTGATTACGCCTGAAAATAACTTAGTGAACACTAAGATTTTTCATTTCGCTCGAAGCATTTGAGTTTGTTAGGCTCATTGACAGGATAGTTTGGTTTGTTGTTTTGAGTAGTGCCGGTAATTTTTGCGTCAGTCTTGTCGCGGTCAGAATATCTGACAACCTCTGTCCGAATCTGTATAGGCGGCTCAACAACTCCGCCATTTTTTACGATATTGGTTGGTATAAAGGTTCCAAGTCGATGTGGTTTTTTCCTCTTTTGGCTTGGCAAAAAAACCGTCATAGTTTTTGTCCACATGCTTACCCATCCTTTGCGCTCAACATCAAGGAGCACAGAGCGCTTTGATTTCAAGTTCAAGTAAACCAGAATTGATACTCCATAAATACCTCTGTTTTAACTAATCATTACATAAAGACACCTCCTTAAAGTAGGTTCATTATCACTCAATGCAAGAAAATCTTGCCTGAATTCATGGCCTTTAAATACCCCAAAATAAAAAATCATTCTGCTTGCCATGAGTTTATTCGGTAAATGACTCTATGGTTCTTTAGTCTTTTCAAGGTTGTCTAAAATTATTTTGAGTTCATCGGGCAGAGCCTCGTGGCTCGATTTGGGCACGTACAAGCGCCTTACATCGCGTCCGTCTTTTATTTTAGTAATGCCCAGCTTTGCGGTGCTTATCGAATTATTTTTTCGACGAAACGCTACAGGGTAATCTCCTCTGGGGGCTGATGGAATCTGAAATAGGATAATCCTTGTTTTTTCATAAGCAAAAATTACATGCGCTCGATGCCGAGAATAACATAATGTTTTGCCTTGGGACAATATTGCTTCGAACAAATCTTCTTTCTTAAAGCCTCTTGAAAAAAAGTGGCTTTTACCGTCTAAAACAATCCCCATTTCAAAGCCAAAGTCTAAAGCCGTTCCTCCTTCGTAAGCTCCAAAACCTGCGGGAACACTTAATAAATTCATGCTATAGCCCGCCGCCCGGCTGCGGTTTGCATACAAGTTTATTATTCCAAGCATATCGGGGGCGGCTTTTTCGATTTTTCGAAATAGCTCATTCACATCGAGATCTTTACCAACAAATTCCTCTTTTCCAATATTATGAAGCTCGTTCAAATGAATGTCTTGCAGCGCAAGTAGAGCGGTAGTTATGTGTTCGTAGATTTCCCAAATTGATTCTGTTCGTCTAAGCCGGGTTAGTCTTACTAATTTGTCTTGCGCGAATTTTTGTTCTTTCCAAATTTT
The DNA here is from genome assembly GCA_964014485.1 of uncultured Deferribacteres bacterium. GTDB lineage: Bacteria > Zhuqueibacterota > Zhuqueibacteria > Zhuqueibacterales > Geothermadaptataceae > CAXHAT01. The sequence continues at coordinate 12,544 of CAXHAT010000059.1, read as the reverse complement.
AGCTTTTGTTAACCAAGACCGGGCATAAAACTCTTCAGCGGCTTTAGTAATATCGGTTTCTCCGGCCTGCCTCATTTGATAGACAAATTGCAACATATTGCGAATCTTTTCGGAGTTTTGCATGTTGCCAAGTTCATAAACTAAGTACAAATCATCTTCTGAAATCCCTGTACCTTTGGCAATTTGTTTTAAGGTGCTTTTTCTGAGCTGGATTCCATCATCTTTTATTATTCCGTGCAGCTTGGATTGAGAAATCCCGATTTTGTCCGCAGCTAATCGTAATGAACTTAGCTCGTTTGTCCGCATCCATGCCCTGAGAATTTTCGAAAGGGTTGTTTTTGAATTCTTCATTGTTTGCGCCATTTTGAGAGCGGAGTGTTTTTTAAAAATAAAATTAAAAACATTAGATGCTGTTTTTCTTAAAGAACAATCTACTGTAAATGCCGAACATTGTATAAGAAAAAAGATAAAATTTACTTACGTTGTAACCTATTTTTCAAGAAAATGAACCAAGAAAACAATTGTGGTTATTATTTTTTTTCATTCATTTAAAATGAATAACTTTTTGGCGGTAAATAATTTTATTTGTTAGTGCAGCGCTTTAAGGTGGCAAGAAGATTTTTGCTGTTTGCAGAATTAGACTCATTCTAAAGAAGCAGTGACTAAAATTTGAGGACGAGAGAACACCATGAAGCTTTGCTCAACCTTAGAGAGTTCTCATTTCAAGGCTTGACTCTTCTCGCGACAAACACCCCACAAACAATTGCTTCAGGAAAACGGTCGTCAAACATATCTTTAATTACACGAAAATGAGTGCCAGAAACCAGCAAATCATCAAAAAGAACAATATGTTTTGGTTTAGGCTCGACAAGAGATTCATCGATTAAGAAAAATCGCTTGAGGCCGCTCGGCCGATACCGCTTCTTCATCCCGTGAAGCGGTTCACGCTCTCTATTTTGCATTATAAGCTCGCGAACATCGTAATTCAATCCTTTGAGTGCTTGCAGGTGCCGGTCGTCGTACAAGGGGTGTTTTTTAGGTTTAGATGGAGGGATAGGAACGATTATCGTTCCTGGCTCTGGCGTATCCCGAAGCCCTTCCTTTAAAATCTTCCCAACTTCAGAAATAGCCCGCTCCTTATACTTCCATTGCGGCCCGTCTTTATGCTCACCGCCTTTCGTTTGATATGGACGCATATCATTGGTATTTTATACAAAGCACGAGTTTTCACCCAAAAAGACAATCATTATGGACAAATCTTTAATAAAATCCCTCACGACCGATTTTGAAGCTCATGCAACCGATGTTGACGGCGTAGAATGTTGGTTTGCGCGTGATCTACAATTGCTTCTTGGGTATACCCAATGGCGAAACTTTATTCCTGTTATAGAAAAGGCGAAAATCTCTTGTCAGAACGCAGGGAACGCCGTTGAAGACCATTTTGCGGACGTGCGCAAAATGGTCGAGATCGGTTCCAAGGCAACGCGCAAGGTCAATGATGTGCTGTTGACGCGGTATGCCTGCTATCTCATTGCCCAAAACGGGGATCCTCGTAAAGACGAAATTGCCTTTGCGCAAACGTATTTTGCGCTCCAAACCCGCAAACAAGAATTGATCGAGGAACGCTTAGCCTATCTTGAGCGCATTGAACAGCGCCGGAAGTTGACGGCCAGCGAAACAGAGCTCTCTAAAAATATTTTCGAACGCGGCGTTGATAACGCCGGCTTTGGCCGTATCCGGAGCAAAGGAGACGCTGCGCTTTTTGGCGGAGAAACAACTCGAAACATGAAATACAAACTCGGCGTACCGCACCGCCGCCCGCTTGCCGATTTTTTGCCCGCAGTAACAATCGCCGCCAAAAATCTGGCTACGGAAATCACCAATTTTAATGTCAAAAAAGAAGACCTGCACGGAGAAATAAGTATTACGGTCGAGCATGTGAAAAGCAACCGCACGGTACGCAGGGCGCTGGGGGACAGCGGCATCACGCCTGAAGATCTGCCCCCGGAAGAAGACATCAAAAAGATCGAGCGCAGAATCAAATCAGCCGATACGAAATCGCTCAAAAAGGCGGGAACGCTAAAGAAAGGTTCGTCGAAGACAAAATAGACGGGAACGTTCTTTCTTCAAACAATTCATCCCGGCAGCAAGATTTCCGAAACACTGTCTCGGAAATTGGCGCCCCCCCTGCAAGACCAAGCCGAGCTTTTGCATTCGCAAAACTCGCCATCGTCTTTCCACTTAATGCCATCGACTGAAAAACAGATACGCTCCTTGTTTTCGCGTTCCTGCTTGCAGCAGAGGCGCGAGCGCGCGGCGCGCAACAGTTTTTCGTCGATTCGAAAGCCGCCATGAGGCGGCCTGAATCCGTTTATGATTCGCATCAAAACTCTTTCCCGCCAAGCCGCCCCACCCTATATTGCCCGCGATTAAACCGTAGGAAACCATACTCGCAATTTATGGCCGACCTCCCCTTTGTCGTGAGGCATTGGGGCGCTCTCCTACGGGCGTTATCAGGGGTCGGCCTTTTTTCTTGATAGAATCGTAGGAGATTATCATGGAAAAAATGCGCGACCGAGATCGTCTCTACGATGATCTCTACCTTGAACTCTGCGTCCTGCAAAGCTGTGCACTGGGGACGTGTTTTGCCGCCGAGCATCGGCTCGACGCCCTGTATGAGGATTTGAAAACGGGGCTGATTGTGGAATTCGGCAAGGTGATGGAGCTTTATGAGAAGCTCAACGAAACACGGTGAGCTCAACCTCACAAGGCCGGGTGCTTGCCCGGCCTTGTTAAAAAAGTCGTTTATATCTTCATCAAAACTCTTGTAATCCGCTCCTTCATCTCCTGAACGAGAACCGCTTCAAATGCATATAAATCACGTTTTCTAAGGCATTCCAGGCTGCCGGACTTCATATAAAAAGCGTGACCGGTTGTGATGGCCACGCTCTGGATACGATGATATATCCGTTTAGCCGTCTGACTATCCCTCGACAGGGTGCTCGCCAGCAGAGCCTGTCTCCGTTTCACCAGACCATCCCATTGTATCACACCCTTTCTTTCCCACGCCTGTTTGCGATCCTTGCGCTTTGTGAAATAATGCGCTCAGCACTTTTGCTCATTGAATCACCATTTCACAAAACACGGAGGGCATTCTATGTGGAACGAGCCGAGCGCAAGAGAGCTTGCGAAACTGCCCAAGCTGTATGCCAATGAAGATGCCGGCGTTTCTTTGCCGGAAGTCATCATTCATATGCACTTTTTTATCGGAGGGTGCGATTGGTATATTGCCGAGTATGACGGTGAGAATTTGTTTTTCGGGTACGCCAATTTAGGCGATGATCTCAATGCTGAATGGGGATATATTTCCCTTGAGGAACTCAGAGAGATCAAGGTGAGCGTCCCGCTCCTGAAAGACGAAAAGCACATCGGCTCCATACCGGCCGAGGTTGACCGAGACCTGCATTGGCGGCCAAAGCCGTTTCGAGAAATCAAAACAAACCGTTAATCGGCAATTCAGAAACCCTGTACTTCATCAAGCACAGGGTTTTCTCCATAAAAAAAGCCGGTTTGCCATGAAAGCATTCCGGCTCTAGACGGTCTTGACAGAGTTTAAGGAATCGTCGCTTCCGCATGTCCTGCAATGAGCAGAGCGTCAATTGTTGGCAGTTCAATGAACGTATCGAGCGGCAGCGCCCGACGATCAAAAACCACGACTTCTGTTTTACCGCAGTTGTCGCATTGCATCGTTACCGTCCGGGTCACAACAATTTCGATGTCGCCGCCATTCTTATCAGGATTTTCTTCTCCGACAAGGATGGGATGATAGTGCGCGGTACCGGCGCACCCTTGAGTAAAAGGGCACGGCGCAGGCAAGTATTGCATGCTTCCTCCAGGTAAAATGAACGATTTGTTGCGCCGTCATTGTACCTGGGTTTTATGGCGCTGTCATCTCGAAGCACTCATGCAGCGGAAAGGAAAAGCCCGCGGGCAAACCGCAGGCTTTCCATTTTTGTGGTGTTTTTCTTTCAGTCCTTAGCTGACACATGTGTCCGCGCATGCAATCCAGCTTGTTGCGCGCGCGTGCTTTTCAGGGTAAGCTGGGTTCCCTGAAAAAATAGAAAGCGTTATGGGCAACGCTCATACATCAAGGGTGCTGAAAGCGATCTCATTGTAGCAGAATTTCGGATTTCTTTTGAGCTTGGTTGCCGCTCTCAAAAAATTCATTCACCGCGCTTGCTACCAAAGTGCGTTTTTTCGCATATCGCGTTCGCGACAGTTTGATCGCCGCACGTTTGCGTTTCTCGCTTGGCGACCGAGACGGCAAGAGCGTTGCGCCCTGTATTGGCTGGGACACCTTTCCTTTTTCCATGACCTTGCAAATAATCTCGTGCGCATCAAGATTCATCACTTGCACATAGTCAAACTGCGGTTCAAACTCACGCGCAATGACGCGCGCATCATCCGGCCCCAGCCGGAAAGAAACGAGCGTGCCGGCATTGGCAAGCACGGCGTCGCGAATGCCTTCATCGACTTGCCCAAGATACTGATTGGCAAGATGGAGACAGAGCCTGTATTTGCGCGCCTCGGCAAGAATATCTGCAAAGCTTTCGGTCACGAAGTTCTGAAACTCATCCACAAAGAGATTGAAGTCTTGCCGCCGGTCTTCCGGCGTATCCGCCCGCGCCATGGCCGCAAATTGCAGCTTTGCAATCAAGAGCGAGCCGAGCAGGTTAGCGCCGGATTCGCCGATTTTCCCTTTGGAAAGATTGGCGATCAAAATTCGCTTCTTATCCATCAGATCGCGAAAGTTTATGGCGCTTCGCTTTTGGCCGACAATGTTTCTTACCGCGTCGTTCGCCAAAAACGATCCGACCTTATTGAGTACCGGCGACGTGATCTCAGGCAACAATCGCTCTGGAAAGCCGACAAATTGTACTTGCCAGTAGTGTTTTACTACCGGGTCGGTGACTCCGGCAATAACCTTGTTCCGATATTGGACGTCTGTGAGCAAGCGCTGCAGTCCAAGTAGAGTTGCGTTTGGATATTCGAGCAATGCCAAAATAGCGTTCTCCAGTAAATATCCCATGCGCGGCCCCCAAAACTCCTTCCATGATTTTCGAAAAATGCTCACGATATTCGCTGCGACCAAATAATGCGGCGCGTTCTTTTCCGGTTCGAAAACATTCAATCCGACCGGGTGCTCGGCGTCGGCGGGATGAAAGTAGATCACGTCCTGCAGGCGGCGCTTGGGAACGTATGAAAGCGCTGACTCCGCCAAGTCGCCGTGTGGATCGATCAGCGCCAGTCCTCGCCCGGCGGCCAGGTCCTGGGCGATCATTTTCAGAAACAGCGTGCTTTTGCCGGTTCCGGTACGGCCAATCGAATACAGATGATAACGCCGATCAGCCTGCGTCAGGCCGAATTGGCGCTCATAATATCCGACCATGCCTTTGGCAAAGATCGTCGGCGAACGGCCTTTGGGCAGAACGCGAGCTGTGCCGTGATGACGTCGGGAAGGATGTTTTTTGCTAACCTTAGCCAAAAAATGAGATTTTAACGGGTTTTTGCATTGTCGTATTCGGGCTGAAGCAGGGGACTGACGCTAAAGACGACTTTTATCAAACTTCACGCGTAACGCCGTGATTCAACAAACTCCGGCTCAAAAATGACGCTGCCGTCGCTCATAATCACAAAGCGTCCGCTGGCAAGCTCAGCCAGCGGCGTTTGAGTTGATTCTGAGATTGGTTCAACGACCAGCTCGTCACTTGAGTTTTCCGATTGCGCATCGTGCGTCATACGCTTGCGGGCTTGATTTCCAATCGTTGCAATCGATCTTCATGATCTTGACTCGCTTCCTCCAAGCTCGCCGTTTTATTCTTCACGTCTTTTATATCCTGATTTCGGCTTTCAGCCAATTCAACCACAGCCGCATTGCCTTGCCTGATCGGGTCAAGATATTCTTCTTCGATATGGGTCAGGTCTTCCTTGATCGCGGTGAAATGCGCGTCGATCCGCTCGACGTCCTGCTTTGTCGTCATGTTTTGCTCGATCCGATCCAGACGATTTTTCATGCTGTCGGCGGTTCCTTCAACATTGCCAAGTCGTCCTTCAACATTATCAAGCTGTGTGTTGATCTGCTGAATATCTGTGCGCACTTCAGCTCGAAAAGCATCAAACTCACTTCGAAATTCGCCAAGTTCTCCACGTATCTCATTGCGGAACTCACCAAACTCTCCGCGTATTTCGTCACGGAATCCGCCAAGCTCCTCTTTTAAAATCGCTTTGAGTTCATTCGTTGTCATGCCCTCATCGTACCGTGCATCTTTGCGCATGTCAATGCAATCAGCGTCCGTTCACTTTCATTTGGCAGACTCACAAAAAACGCTTTCTTGCACTTATTTGGTTTTTGTACAAATACTCGAAAACTTGTTATGATGATCCCATGAGCTTGCGCAAGAAGAAAACCGAAACCGTGCCCGTTGGGGGAAAGCCGCCGTCTTTCGGCGATCAACCGCTCCTGCGAATTACTGGAGAAATCCCAAAAGACCTGGTCATGGAGTTCAACATCCGCGTGGCTCAAAAGGCGAGCCGCAAAAACATCGAGCTTGCGCACGCAATCAAACTGTATCTTCAACAAAACAACAACATAACATAAGCTCTATGGCGCATATCTTTGCAATCGCAAACCGAAAAGGCGGAATCGGTAAAACCAACGTCTCGTTCAACCTTGCCGGCGTCCTTGCGGAAGCCGGGTTTCGAATATTGGTTGTCGATATGGACGAACAAGGCAGTCTCACCTCGATTCTCACCGGTCAAAAGTCGCTCAAACCCGGTATCTGGAATATTCTCTATGATTTCATCGATGAAGACAAAGATGACGGTGAACGCATTTTAGCAGTCGACGCCATTCGAAGGACCGGGATCGACAAGCTCGATCTGTTGCCGTCAAGCAAAATGCTCAAGAACCTTGACCGGTTCTTTACTGATTTTTCAGAATCGTCGGAATTCCTCGATATTGCGCTTGAACCGGTGCGCGATCAGTATGACTTTATCATCATTGACTGCCACAGCTCGTTCAAGCTTGCCACCACAATGGCGCTGATCGCGGCAAACGGCATTATCATCCCGACTGAGTGCAGCGACCTTTCGATTGCCGAACTTGCCGAGACCGTTTCGTTTACCCAGGAAATTCAACAAAAGGAAAATCCCGACCTTGCCTTGCTCGGCGTGATTATCAATAAATTCGACAGCAGACGCGGCAACGAACGCATTTTCCATGATGAAATTCAGAACAAATTCAAGGAGCTTGTTTTCAAGGCTGAATTTCGCGACAACAACGAATACGCCGAAGTTTCGATACACGGCCAGCCGGTCACCATGTCCAAGCCGCACTCCGAGCAAGCCGACAGCTATCGCGCGTTTCGCACGGAAATTTTGCAACGCATTAACTATTCCGCCAGTGTATGAGCATGGACAGCAAGCGAAAAAAAATCATCACCGAGCGCTTTGAGACCATCACCAAAACCGATTCTCATGATGACGAGCTTGATCTTGCAAAGCTGACAAAACCGCGTCAAAAAGAAACGCGACGCATGCGGGAAGCCGCCTTTGTGCCGATTCACCTTATCGTCCGCGATGAAAATCAGCCGCGAGAACATTTCAATCAGGAAGAACTCGAAAATCTCTCCAAATCGATCAAGCGCTATGGCGTGAAAACGCCGATTAGCGCCACCTGGAATCCTGAAATTGAAAAATACGTGATTATTGCCGGCGAGCGCCGGTATCGCGCATCGCAAATGGCCGGACTTTCTGAAATGCCGTGTATTGTCCGGAAGAACATCAGCGACGTTGACCGCATTGCCGAACAGCTTATTGAAAACATCCAGCGCGAAGACCTCTCGCCGGTCGAAAAAGCCAAAGGCATTATCAACTACCGGGCGGTCATCGAGCAGGAAGAAAAGCGAAAAGTAAAGTGGACGGAAATCGAAGAGCGCCTTGACTTGACTCCTCGAAGGCGGCAGCAATTTCTCAAACTCCTGGAGTTGCCGGACGCTATCCAAAAAGAACTCGTGACCGTGGGAAGCAAGCGCACAAAAGAACAAACTGCATTCACAGAAGTCCATGCACGCGCATTACACGCTCTGCATGACAACCCCGATAAACAACTTCAGCTTTGGCGGCAAATGAAGTCCTATCGCGACGGCCCGCTTTCAGCACGGGCGGCAATGGATATGGCGCGTGCATTGCTTGGCGAGCCGCAAGAGCCGGCCGGCAAAAAACTGTTGATTCATTATGCGACTGACGAAGACTTGCTGGTGAAGCTTCAGTCGCTGATTAACGATGTCAAAAGGCGGTTGAAAAAATGAAAAACACGAACTCGAGTTCGTGTTTTCGATTTGCCTCCGATACAAATGCGAACTTGAGTTCGCATTTTTTGAATATGCAAAATGTGGTAAAATGAAAAAGCCCATTGCCCTGGGCTTTCATCGCGTAAAAGGTCTCATTGATTTAACGAGAGCCGGATTTTGTGTTGTCAGTATACGGCGGTATTTGCCATCTGTCAAAGTGTGCACTTTTGAGTAGGCTTGCCAAATCTATGCTTGCTGTTCAGGGATACACATCCCGGCACGGCAAAGGCGCTATTTTCTCAAAAAAAGGGTGTGCACTTTTGAGTAGGCTTGTAAGAAAAAGTGTGCACTTTTGAGTAGGGTTCTGTGCACTTTTAAGTAGGAAAGCGTGCACTTTTAAGTAGGTTTCTGTGCACTTTTGAGTAGGGAAAATCGCTGGAATTGCTGTAAAATTAGCGGTTTATGAATCCGGCTAAGTATTTAAGTAATTAAGTAAACAACAACAATAGAAGCTGTTGTTGTCTTTTTTGAAAAATATGGGGGATGAATTTTTCCAGCATTACACCAAATTCACGGGGCTTGATTTGCCGAAAAAAACAACTCGCGCATCCCGACAGAAGGATGGCGACGACGCATCATCTTTGAAAGGTCAACGCAAAAAACTTGCGAAAAAGAAACAGCTTGGCCTCAACCTTGATATTCCGCAAACGCTGCGTACGGAACTGAATTTTCTCAAATTTCCGTTTTTCGATCTGGGGCGCGACAGCAAGCGCGCAAAACTCGAGATCGATGAAATGGTGGAGACGAAAGAAGGGACGATGCGGGTGTACTGGAAGGTGAGTCGGAATATTGAGCATCGTTTCCCCGGCGATTTTGAGAAACGCATTCACCGGGCCGTCGAGCAAATTTTGAATGCTGCGCCAAAGCCTGTTGAGAATCCAGTGCGACTCGGGTCGCTTCGGTACATTGCGCGGGTCATGGGAATCAATTCGAATTCCGGGAAAAACATCAAGGCGATCCAGGACGGCCTGCGAAGCATCAAGGGGGCGACTATCCAGGCGGAAGGGTCTTTTCAGCTTAAAGCAGACAAAACGAAAAAGCACATGAGCGACAGCTTCAACCTCTACAACCGGGTGATTTTTCGCGGCGATGTAATGACCGACGGCACGGTTGCGGATGCCGTGTTCGTTGAGCTTGGAACTTGGTTTTTGCAAAACATCAATGCCAATTATGTGGTGCCGCTCGATTGGAATTATTATACGAGCCTGACAGGAGCGATCACCACGCGGCTCTATGAAACGCTCTGCATCAATTTTTTCGCAACGCTTGAACGCAAGCAAAAATATTACGAGACCAAGTACTCCCGGCTGTGCGCCTATCTGCCGTTGACCCGCCAATCACCTCAGTGGAAGGCAAAGAAGCAGTTGAAGCGCGCTCATGATCTTTTGATTGAAACGCAGTATCTCTCCGCAGTCGAATGGCTCGACGCGCCTGACGCCAATGACTGGAAATTGCAATATCACATCGGCAAGCGAGCGCGAGCCGAATACGAGAAAAACAAGTCGGAAATTCGCACCACGGTTGCGTTGCCGCCGCGCCGTCGTAAAACGTCTGCCCAGCTTTCATTCCCAGAGCGCGAAAACGGCGCTGAGAGCGTCGATAAGCTCGTGAGTCGAGGGATAAGCCGCAAAACGGCTCAGAAGCTCTCCAGAGAGCACTCAGGCGCCAAAATCGAGCATAAGATTACGGTATTCGATTGGCTGAAAGAGAACCGCCCGGAAAAGGCGGGAAAAAACCCGGCCGGATTCCTGAGAAAATCCATTGAAGAAGACTGGAGCGACCCGTCCGGTTTTGCAACCAAAGACGAAAAGCAAAAGGCGCAAAAAAGGAAACGGCCTTCGAAAGCGCGGGAACAATTGTCGGAGCTGCAAACCGAATTTGCCAAAATCGAGAATTTTCTCAATGCGGATCATGACGGACAGATTGAAACTCTGTACACGGAAAATGTTTTTGGGTGGTTTCGGAAAGAGCACAACCGGCTTCCGGAAAGTGATGCTGACAAGGCGTTGCTTCGCGACTACAGCAAGAAGATTTTGCCGGGGCAACTCAAGGCGCGAAAAGAGAGAATGGGTGATCTTGAGAAAAGAATGCAAGGTTTGAGTGCAAAGATAAATTCGGAAGAAGACCCCGAACAGAACGCTGGCTGAGTTGCGAACGTCAGCCAAAAACCTACTTAAAAGTGCACGCTTTTTGTGGTTTTCAAATCGTCTTTTTGGAGTAATAGCCGAGCGATCTTAGAAAACGCAGTGAAAACAACAGCACGAAAAATTTTGAGCCTGATTCGGACGCACGTAAATCCTGCATGTATTCGAATTTAGAGCGTCACTCATACAGCCTCATCCGCCGCCGTCTTCGGGCGATCCCGCCCTCGACCACCCCCTTTCACCGTCACCATCATCCCAACAGATCGGGTCCCATCGGCACAAACCGCCCAATCTGCCGGGTCCCGTTGCTGGATTCCGGCGGCATCGACCGCGCCCGCTCATGAGTCGCAGGCGGGATCTCTTTGGGTTTCGCGCATATCTATTGATTTTAGATCAAAGAGCGCTCAACCTGAAAGGGGGTGGTCGAGGCCGCTCCGCGTACCTCGACGGCGGCGGATAGCCCAGTTGCGCCGTACGTCCAACACCTTGCCCGGCGCTTGATTAAACTAGATGAGCAGAACAAAATCGTGAGCGGAAAAGGAACGTTTGGAGCGGGGAGGAGGCCACCTGCTGCCAGGGTAGCACCCCTGCGCCTAAAGCTGTAAAGTCACCGCGAACGCTTTGGAAGCTGAAAAATACTGCGGCGCACATTTAAGGAATCCGGAAAACATCCCATGTCTGATGTGGTAGGAAATTTTACCACACCAGCCCTGCGCTGTTTTCCTCTTTTTTTTGAGCCTTCGCATTTCCCAGCTTTTATTTTCGAGCGGGACTTGACAGCCGGCGCAGTGATGCCACCCCGCCATCAGGTGGCCTTGGGAAAAAAGGTCGAGCCACTCGGAAAATATAATGCTCATTGCCAATCTATGTCTTACCTCGATGATGCGGTGCAGGAGCTTGAGCGCGCGCTTGACGAATGTCGGCAAGAAGGCGGACGGGAACGCTTCTTTGACATTCTTCGCGCAAAGCTCTTGGAATCCTACCGCAACGGCAAGAAAAAGGTCGGTACGAAACCGCCTGCAAAATCTTCAAAAGGTCAATCCTCAAATGACAAGTCGGATGACTTGCTCTAAATCACATATACGCGTATGACTCGCGAGCAACTACTGCCGCCTGACATTCTCACGCAGCTTCCCGGACTTGGTGAAGCTTACAATCAGGAGAATCCGCTGGCCGTCGTTAAGTTCTTTTACCCTGATTTTTCCTGGACGTGGTATGGAATTGAATTTGACGGCAAAGACTTATTTTACGGCCTGGTTGACGGGTTTGAACTTGAGTATGGATCATTTTTGCTCTCGGAGCTGATGAAAAACAGGGGACAGCGCGGCATGGAAATCGAGCGAGATTTTTATTTCACGCCAACGCCGGCGCATGACTTGTACTGGGCGCTGAAAAGAAAAAGAGCGGCTTAAAAGCCGCCAACAAAGGTCTTCATTGATCATATCAGATATAACCTTCACTGTCAATCATATGGGAAAAATCAAGGAAGCTGTGCATGATCCTGTCTCCTACGTGGCAGATCATAACGGACTTCGCACGGAAGCCAAAATAGTCCTTCTTGACACATATCTTCATTCGCTGGTGGCCCAGCTTGTCAAAGCGGAAAACGTCAGTCAAAAAGTGCTCGTCAAGCAAATAGCAATTAGTTGTCATCACCTTATGCATCTTTTTGAGCGCTATCACTTGCCGCTTCCCGCGATCTCGCTCATGTGGGATGATAAAAGCGAATGATCGTTATTCCCGTCCCTTGCCTGTCGGCAGGGGGCGGGATACCCTCAAAGGAAGTTGAAATCTCTAATATTCAAATATGCTATGTTCGATTTCAAAGTCCCCGAATTGTCTACAAAGCTTGGCGAGCTTGAATCTGAATTGGTCGATCTGATCAAAATTCGAAAAGTAAGCAAAATGGCTGTCGGAGAAGCCCTCACATATACTAACCTTTGGTGCTAGTGGATTTATAGGCTAAACTCGGCAATTGAGATCGGCGCA